>DAISKN010000109.1:0-13292 GCA_036820975.1 Acidobacteriota bacterium
CGACGCCGTCGGCAATCGCCGGAGTCGACACCGGGCCGTCGTTCGCGCATTCCCGTCCCGGGTAGGTGGGAGCGATCTGTACCCGCCAGATCTCGTCGCCCGAGCCGGCGTCGAGCGCCGCCGCGTAGTCGTGCTTCCCGTCGGAGAACAGGGTGACGGCGCGGTTGCCGCTTACGGCGATTCCCGAGTAGCCCGAGCCCAGCTTGCGGCGCCATCGGACCTGGAGCTGGAAGCCATCACGCGGGAAGACGCCCGCCTGCCGCGAGGTGCCGTTGAAATCGGGGCCGCGCCAGCGAGGCCAGTCGGAAGGAGCATCCGAAAGCGCCAGGGCGAAGAGGAGGGAGAACAGCATCCCTGAAGGATGTCCCGTCAGAGGTAGACGGTATTGTAAAAAAGTGACACCGAGCCGGGACGATTGAACGTTCTCATCAGTGGAGTCCTCCGGGGAGAGAACGCCTCGAAGGAGCACCCGGCGAACTCCTGGAACTCCTTGATGAGGTGCGCCTGATCGTAGTATCCGCAGGCGAGACAGACCTCCCCCCAATCGACCCCGCTCCTCTTCAGGGCCGTCGCCCGTTGAAAGCGCAGGATTCTCGCAAAGCTCTTCGGCCGCAGACCCACGGCGCTTTCGAACCGTCGAATCCACTGGCGAACGCTGAGGTGGTGCTCGGAAGCGAGCGCATGCGTCTCCTGCCGGGGATTTCGGAGCCGAAGGGTGGAAGCGACCGCCACGTCGTCCCTCCGCGCGGCGTCCATCCTCCGCAGAAGAAACGCTTCGACAAGGGAGACGCGCTCGAGAGGGCTCTTCGCCTCCGGCAACCGCTCCGAGAGACGACGGACGTCCCCTCGGTCCAGGACGTCCGCCAGATCCGTCGCGCGATCCGCGAGCTCCATCATCGATCCCGGGAGAAAAGCGGAGGCACCCCAGGGGTGGAAAGTCACGAGGAGGATTCCGGTCTTTCCCAGCGCGCGGACGTCGATCGGCCGAGTCCTTTGCCCGGTAATCGTCGCCCGGGGGAGGGGCACGCCCGCGCCCGCGCTCACGTCGACGAACGGGTCCTCGTAGTGGAAAAGAAGGCCCATCATCCCCGCGGGCAGCACTCGCGTCGGCCGCTCCGTCGCCGACGAGGCGACGAGATGCTCCTGAATCCAGAAAGACTCCACGAAGGGTCGGAGAGCCTCGCCAGGTAGGACGCGCCGGTACAAGCTAGCTCCTGGCGCCTTCGCACCACCGCTTGCGCCCCGGGGCCTCCGGCCGAAGGAACTGCTTCAAGTAGTAATCGAGGAGCTCCCGCGCGTAGGGAGAGTCCGACGCCTTCACGTCGCGGAACCAGCCCTCGATGCAGGCGGCGTTCTCGGCGGAGCTCGCAGAGCATGCGAGAAGCGCGTCGAATCCCCGGCGATAGGAGGAGAAGCTCTCTCGGCTCATGGGCTCGCCGTGGCCGGGAACGAGGGTCTCGAAGTCCACCTCCGCCACCCGCGAGAGCGCCTGCTGCCAACCCTCGGGACAGGCGGTATCGAGGAGGGGAACGGGGAGAGTGACGAGGTCACCCGAGATGAGCGTCCTCGATTCGCGATCGAGAATCCAGATATCACCGTCGCTCACCGCCCGCGTTTCCACGTGGAGATCGAGACCGCGGCCGGCGAAGCTCCTGGTACCGCTCGCCGCCAACGGCTCGTCCGCGGCGAGCTCCCGGTCGAGCTTCAGGAGGGCGAGCTCGGTCTCGAGCCGCGCTTTCAGCTCCGGTTTGTCGGTGAGCGTGGGGACGAGCTTCTCGAGCTCATCCCGATTCGCGGCGTGGAACCCCGCGAGAGCTCCGTCGAGCGCCGGGTGGGCGACGATGGTGGCCTTGGGCCACTCCCGCCGGAAATCCGCGTTTCCTCCGATATGGTCCAGGTGCCAGTGGGTATTGAGGACCGCGCGCGGCACCGCTCCCGAGTCGGCGAAGAACCGGAGGATCTCGTCGGTATGGTCGCCGCCGCGGCCGGTGTCGATGACGATCCACCCCTCCGGTCCGTGAAGGAGGACGCTGTTTCCGTCGGGACTGCGATCCTTTTCGAGTTGTCCGGAGATGAGGACGACGCCGGGGGCGATCTCCATCCTCGCGACGAGAAACGCTGCCAGTGCCAGGAGCTTCATTCGACACTACCTCGGGTAGAGATACGAAGGATTCGTCCAGGCGTTCCCTTCGGCTGGTCGCTTGATCGGAGAAAGCGCGCGGGTGTATACGTACGCGGGGAATCCGGGGGAACCTCATTTCCGATCGATCATCCCTCTATAGGAGTCTGCATCTTTGACGGTCAACGCGCGCTTCCTGGGAAGAGAGATCCGAGCCCGGCTCTGGACCGGTGCGGCCTTGGTCCTGGCTTTTTCCATTGGATCGCCGGGCTTCGGACACCAGCATACGGCTCCGTGGCTCGACGAATCGACGCTCGACCGGGGACTCTACGTCGAGGTAAGGCACCCTCGGGTGATCCGGAGTCCTCGATCGTTCGACGTCTCCGTTCTCGTCAACAATCTCCTGGGGGCCGAGCCGGTGACGGTGCGGGAGGTGCGCTACGCGCTGCCCGGGGCGTTCGACAGGGTGACGCATCCGCGGCGCCACGACCTTCCGAGCAGACAAAGCTCGTACCGACGATACAAGTCGATCCTGGGGCAGATGGGGCGCGCCGGGGAACGGAAGGACCGCGCCTCGGTCGAAAGGCTCCGCAACGAGAGCCGGTCGTCCCTGCGCGACATCACCGCGCGCGCGTTTCGAGACAGTCAACGGGTCGATGCCGTCTACAGCACCGGCGTGGGGAGCGTCATGAACCTCATGGTAGAGGTGGACGTCGTCGAGGCCGGGCGACTCCGAACGATTCGGCGCGACGTCGAGATACCGATTCAGCCGCCTCTTCCAGACGGCACCGACGGTTCCTGGTTCGCCGGCGATCAACACCTTCATACCGCGTACTCCATGGACGCCTTCTTCCTCGAGGGAACCCACGAGAACGTGACGCAATTCGCCGTCACCGCGCAGGCGATCGGGCTGGATTGGATCATCATCACCGACCACACGAACCTCGACTTTCTCGTCTGGTACAAGCCGTATCTGTTCGCGCTCGGCGAGGCAAAGGCGCGGACCTATCGAGACCAGAACGACTACCTCGTCCTCCAGGGCCAGGAAATGGGCATCGGGTCGCCGGGGTTCTTCGGCGAGACGGCACACCTGCTCGCCTATCCGCGCGCCGGGGACTCGACGGGATTCCTTCACAATCCCTGCCCCGGATTGATCCTCGGACACGCGAAATGCGAGCCCGAGCAGGTGGTTCTCGACCGCGTCAACGACCACGGCGGAATCGGATTCATCGCCCATCCGTTCGACTCGATCCCGTTTTTCTTCGCTCCCTGGGATCGGAACAGCGGCGCCGTCGGCTGGGCGGGACTCGAGATCTTCAATTCGGACCTCGGTTCGCTCGAGGACTCGGATTCAGAGGCCATCGCCTGGTGGCACGAGCTGCTCGACGAGATCCCGCCGCCTTCGGGCGGCCAACTCGCGGAACGTCCCGACTATCCGACCCGCTTTCCCGTGGGCATCGGCAACAGCGATGCGCACCAACCGGCGCGGATCGGCAACACGTTCTCTTACGCTCGACTGCCGGAAGTGCTCCACGGAGCCGGCATGGTGCCGCGGGAGGACGTGATGAGCGCCTTCGTCGAAGGACGGCTGGTGGCTTCGAACGGCCCGCTGGCGTACGGGGAAATCAACGGCGCCGGGACGGGGGAAGTCGCGGTGGTCCCGCCAGGGCGAAACCAGATCGTCCTCACCCTGGAGACGAC
Source organism: Acidobacteriota bacterium (assembly GCA_036820975.1). Classification (GTDB taxonomy): domain Bacteria; phylum Acidobacteriota; class Vicinamibacteria; order Marinacidobacterales; family SMYC01; genus DAISKN01. The sequence continues at coordinate 3,821 of DAISKN010000109.1, forward strand.
GCCGGAGTTCGGTCCGGTGAGCGACTACGAATTGAGCCTCTTCGTCAACGGAACGCTGCGCCGGACCGTCCCGCCGAACGGCGCCACCGGCTACCAGAGAACCGTCGTGGTCGAGGAGGAATTCTCGCCTCCAGACAAGTACGTGACCATCACTTCGCGGCGTTTCCAGTGCAGCGGGTGTTCTCCCGGCGCGCTCGAGTTCGTGTCTCTCGCCAATCCCATCTGGCTCGAGCTCTCGACCACGCCGTAGGGCGGGACCCCCGCTCCCTACCGCACACCCAGCTCGGTGAGCCGCGCCGCCGCGAGATTCACGGCCGCGAGAGAGTCGTCGCTTCCGACGACGGCGCTGACGAAGACCCAGCCTCTGTCGCCGCGCTCGACGCGACCCACGAGCCACAGGACCCGCCGCTCCCCGTCGCCCGCGGCCCCGGTCTTCGCGTACACGGTCGTCCCGTCCGGCCAGGTTGGCCCGAAGGGGTGCTCGCCGAGAGCGTTGACGATCCGGCCGGGAGGTTGGACGAGAATCTCGCGCACCGCGCGCGCGACGTCGTCGCGTACGGGGAGCTTGCCCCCGAAGAACCGTCGAAGGAACGCGAGCTGCTCGTCCGGGGAGATCCGAAGAGAGTCGCCGAGCCAGAAGGACGTGAGCGGTCCGCTCGCGTCCTGGTTGCCGTACTCGAACGCCTTCAGGTATTCCCGCTCGCGCTCGATGCCCAGGCGCTCCGCGATCCTCTGGAAATACCAGACCACGGAATCGCGCATGGCCGACGCGAGGTCGTGGTCGCGTTTCCAGCGGCCGAACGGGAGCGCCGCGCCGTCGTAAGGAAGGACTTCGTGAGCACCCGAGAGGACTCGCGCGTCGAGCGCGGCGAGCGAGTGCGGGATCTTGAACGTGGACGCCGGAGACAGGCGCGCCGAGCAGGCCCCCGACGGCTCGCGCGTCAGGCGCCCGGTCTCTTCATCGTAGAGAAGAAAGCACGACTGGGGCGCAGCGCCGGACCGGGTGATGGAAGTTGCCCCGTAGGATACGACGCCGAGCGCGAGACAGAGCCCAGGTGTGAGCCAGCCTTTCACTGCCTCACCCTTTCCCAAACCAAATCGGTGGTCTGCATCTGGGCGCCCGCAACCCCGGGAGCGACAAGCCCGATCAGGGCCAGAGCGATCCATCTCTTCACGGAAATCTCCTCTCTTGCGAGAAGAGTACCATCCTCTGGGACCGTCCCGATCCGCGCATACCGCGCCTACCCCGGCCCTGGCCTCCGCGGGCGAGCGCCTGCGCCCCGAAGGCTTTCGTGGACGAGATCGACGACACCTGGACGCCGCTGATCGAGAGCGGAGTCACGGCCGGATGGCCGATCTACTGAAGCGCGTGCTTCACGGAAGGTCCACCCGACTCCGCCGAGAACCGCCATCGAGGATACGAGGAGACGGAGCGACGGCGTTTCGGACAGGACGACCAGACCGCCGAGCGCGGCGAGAGCGGGAACGGCGAGCTGAGATACCGCCGCTCGCGCGGCGGTGAGATTCGCGAGCGCGTGGTGCCACAGGACGTAGCCAAGGCCCGACGCGAGAGCTCCCGACGTCAGCGCAAGACCCAGGCCCCCGACGGAGACTCGGGCGTCTCGGAGCGTGACGGCGCTCAACGCGAGACCCAACGGAGCGGCGACGACGAAGCTCTCCGCCGTCGCCTTCAGGGGATCCGAAGCTCCCCGACCGCGGAGCGAATACATCCCCCAGGCGATCCCAGCCGCGGCCATCGAGAGCGCGGCGAGCGGCGGCGCTGCCTCGACTCCCGGTGAGAGCAAATGCCACACTCCGAGCGCGGCAACGAGAAGCCCGCCCCCCTGACGGGCATCGAGCCGCTCCCCTCGAACGACGCCGCCCGCGATCATCGTCACCTGGACGGCGGCGAACAGGAGGAGCGCTCCCGTTGCCGCCGGCATCTCCTCGTAAGCAAAGGAGAAACAGCCGGCGTACGCGAAGAGCGAAAGGCCGGAGATCCAGGCTCTTCCCGCGGGTCTCGGCGTTCGCCACATCAGAGCCGAGAGTGTCAAGGCCCCGGCCAGGAGCCGCGTCGTGGTGAACGTGGCCGGGTCCATCGAACCGTCTTCGAGCGCGAGGCGGCAGAGGATGGAGTTGCCTGCGAAGCACACGAGGGCGCCGCCCGTGAGCCAGAAGGTCTTCACGTGGAGAGCTACGTTTTCCCGGGAGAAACCCGCCTGGCGGTTTTGTCCACGGTCGGCGTAGACGCCTTCTGGGAGGAATCCATGACGCGAGGGGCGACGTCGGTCTGGGCTCGAAACGCGCCCCAGGTGGGGCAGAAGGCGAACCGGTCCCGGCTCGTCGAGGCGGAGTACATCCGCCTCTTCACCGAGATCAGCGGGGACTCGAACCCGCTCCACTACGACGAGGCAGCGGCCCGCAAATCCCGCTTCGGCGAGATCGTCGTTCAAGGCGGCGTCACCACCGCCATCCTGAACGCCGTCGTCGCCGAGGACCTTCCCGGTCCAGGGACGGTGTTCCTCCACGTCGATTGGCGCTTCGAGGCCCCAGTCCGCCCCGGAGACACGATCACCGGCGAGGTCGAGGTGATCGACGTCCGACACGACAAGCCGATAACCAAGCTCGCGACGAAGGTCACGCGCCAGGATGGGGTCGTGGTGCTCTCGGGAAGCGCTGTCTGCTACACGATGGACGTAGGTCTCTAATCTCTACGCCGCGCGATAGGCTTCTTCCAGCTCGACGACGAAGTCCTCGAATCGGGTCTTCGTCGTGTTTTCCGGACGCCGGCCCTCGAGCGACTTCACTTTTCCTTCGTTGAGGGCACGCGCCATTTCCGCGTACAGGCCGGCAATATTCTCCGAGAGCCCGGTCTGCACCAGTGCCTTTACGAAATCGTCGTAAGGGAACTGCACGTACTGCAGATGGGGGTTCCCGATACGCGCGCCGAGAATGCGCGTCGCCTCGGCGTGGCTCAGGTCTCGCGGACCGAGAAGCTCCTGCACGAAGACGCCTCGAAACCGGCGCTCGTGGAGCGCTCGGGCAGCTGCGTCCGCGATGTCGCGCGTCGCTACCATCGGAATCGCGACGTCCGGCGCGATGGCGCCTCCGTTGATCCCCTGGTGCTTGATGAGACCGAGCGTCTCGTGGAAGTTCTCGAAGAAGTATCCCGGCCGAAGAATGAGCGTGTTGACGCCGCGGAGCTCCCGCAGACGCTTCTCGTGAGCGTGCAGCCCCGCGATCGGCCCGGTTCCCGCGGGCAGCTCGGCGCCGACGCTGCTCAGAAATACCACGCGCCCGATGCGGCTTTCTCGGAGGGCATCCGCGATCGCCTGCCCCTGCGCGTCTTGAAGCGCCCGATAGTCGTTGGAACGCGCATCCGGGGGAATCAACGTGAAGACGCCGTCGGCGCCTTGAAAAGCGAGCGCGAGAAACCCCGCGTCCTGAACGTCTCCCGTTCGCACCTCCGCGCCCTTCTTCTCGAGCGGCGCGAGCTTTTCCTTCGACCGCCCGAGGGCGCGAACCTTCTCGCCGGATTCGAGCAGAAGCTCGGCGACTCTCCGTCCCGTGTGCCCGCTGGCTCCCATGACTGCGATCATCGTGGACCTCCTTGGCTCGAGTGCAACTATCCGGCATTCGGGCAGGATCCTCAAGGTCCGTTCGTCGCTGTTTCTTGCTCCATCGTCCAGAGCGGCGGATACTCGCCTCGATGACCGCTCGGATTCGGCCGGTCGATTCCCTCGGGGAAGCGCTTCATTTTCTGCGGATGTCCGGAGTGTTCTACTGCCGTTCCGAGCTTTCTTCCTCCTGGGGAATCGAGCTCCCGCCGTTCGAAAGCTGCCTGAGCTTTCACGTGGTGACGGCGGGCGGCTGCTGGCTTTCGGTTGCGGGAATGGAGGATCGACGGCTCGAGGCCGGCGACATGGCCCTCGTTCTCCACGGAGCCGGACATACCCTTTCGAGCGAGCCGGGGATTCCCGCGACCCGCGTCGACGCGCTCCCCCACGACCACGTGAACGACCGCTACGCGATTCTCCGCCACGGCGGCGGCGGCGAGCGCACGAGTCTGGTCTGCGGAGTGGTCCGCTTCGACCATCCCGCGGCCCATCACCTCGTGGCGCTCCTTCCCAGGGTCATTCACGTCGAAGCCTCGAGCTCGCCGCGAAAGGAGTGGATCGGGAGCACCCTCCGCCTCATGGCCGAGGAGGCGAAAGAGCTCCGGCCCGGCGGCGAAGCGGTGGTGACGCGGCTCTCCGACATCCTGGTGATCCAGGCGATCCGCGGGTGGATCGAGGACGACCCGAAAGCGCAGGCCGGGTGGCTCGGAGCGCTTTCGGACCCCCAGATCGGCCGGGCCCTTCTGCTCATCCACCGCGAGCCCTCGCGCTCCTGGACGGTCGCATCGCTCGCATCCGAGGCCGCGATGTCGCGCTCCGCGTTCGCCGCCCGCTTCGCCGAGCTCGTGGGCGAGCCCGTCATGCGGTACGTCGCGCGTTTCCGCATGTACGTAGCGAGAACGTGGCTCGAGGACGAGGGCGCGAGGGTGGGAGAATTGGCGGCGCGGCTCGGTTATCGGTCCGAGGCCGCCTTCAGCCGCGCGTTCAAACGATTCGTCGGAGTTTCGCCGGGATCGGTGCGGCGAGGAAGGAGAGAAGACAGTCGATGGTCGCAAAAAAGAGAAAAGCCGCGGCAAAGGCTCCAAGGAAGAAGGTCGACAGCGTGGAGGGATACCTCGCCTCCGTCCCCGCGGGCGCCCGCGCCACGCTCCTGAAGCTTCGGAAGACGATCCGGGCCGCGGCGCCCGAGGCGACCGAGGAGATCAGCTACCAGGTCCCGACGTTCAAACAGAATGGCGGTCTCGTCGCCTACGCCGCGTTCCCGGAGCACTGCAGCTTCTTCGTCATGAGCACCGAAGTGATGCGCGCCCACGCCGCGGAGCTCGACGGTTATCCCGTCGGCAAGGGCTCGATCCGCTTTTCCCCCGACGAGCCTCTTCCAGCGACGCTGGTGAGAAAGCTGGTGAAGGCGCGCGTCGCGGAGAACGAAGCGCGGGGGCGCTCGAAGCGTCGTTGACGAGCGCGCGTAGCAAGCACGCGCCCGCCGGCGCGGCTACCGCGCCCGGTCGGTTGTGACGTTGATGGCATTGAGGGAACAGTCGAGCTCCTTCGGGATCGAGGTATCGATTTCGAGAAAGGCGCCCGCGATCAGTTTTTCCGGCTCGTCCAGCATCGCCTGCAGGAGGTCGCCGTGATAGATTTTTTCCTTGCTGAATAGACCCACCCATCCGTCCCGTCCGTTGTTCTTGGCGATGTAAAGCGCGCGGTCCGCGATGGTGAGCACCTGCTTCCAGCTCACCAGGGACGGGTTCGCCGGGAAGAACGGAAAACACGCGAAGCCGATCGAGCAGGTCATATGCAACTGGGGCCGGCCTTCGAGGCCGAATGGAAATTCGCGAACCATCCGATGGATCCTCTCCGCCAGGATACGCGCGTGTTTCTGCTCCGACACCTGCCCGATGATCAGGAATTCGTCGCCCCCCCAGCGCGCGAGGATGTCGGAAGTGCGACAGGCCTCTTCCAGAATGAGGCCTATCTGGAAGAGGATCCGATCCCCGACGTCATGTCCATGGCGATCGTTGATCTGCTTGTAGCCGTCCAGATCCAGCATGAGCAGCAACAGGCTCCTCCTGGGGGCGCCGCTGTCGTTCCGGCTGTCGTAGGGCCTCAAGGTAGTCGAAATCTCACGCTCGATGTTGTCGATGACGTACCTGCGGTTGCGCAGGCCCGTCAGCGAGTCCGCCATGCTCGCTTCTTCGAGCCGCTGGTTCAGCATGGCCAGCTCCTCGCAGCCGCTGGCCAGCTCCTTCGTCCGCTGCGCGACCTCCTCCTCGAGCCGGCGTGTATACTCGGCTTCCCGCGCCAGTCGTCGCTGGTGCCGCTTCGCGTAGTGGTAGCACGCGCCGGCGAGGAGAAGGCCGTATAGAGCGTAGGCCCACCAGGTCTTCCACGGCGGAGGAATGACGTCGACGGCGACGGAAACTCCCGCTTCGTTCCAGACACCCTCGTTGTTGGACCCCCGTACCCGAAGCACGTAATGGCCGGGATCGAGGTTGGTGAAGCTCACCCGGCGGAACGCGCCGAGGTCGATCCAGTCCCGACTGAAGCCTTCGAGCTTGTAGGCGTAGCGGTTGGCTTCGGGGGCCGTGTAGTCGAGGGCGGCGAACTCGAATGACGCCACGTAATCGTCGTAGTCGAGGCGCAGCGTCTCCGTTTGCCACACCGCCTGCGGAAGCCGCGCCGGCTTGTCGAGCTTCAGAACCTTGGTGAGCACCACCGGAGGCACGTGCCGGTTTTCGGGAACCTCCTCGGGATCGAAGAGGTTGAACCCGTTGATGCCCCCGAAGAGCAGCTCCCCCGCGGAGGTCTGGTAGTAGGCGCCGAAGTTGAACTCGTTGCTCTGAAGCCCGTGGGACGTGTCGAAGTTCTTGAACGACTCGGAGGCGGGATCGAAGCGGGAGAGCCCGCGGTTGGTGCTGAGCCACAGGCGGCCTGCCCCGTCTTCTGCGATTCCGTAGACGAAGTTGTTGGGAAGGCCATCACGCTCGGTGTAGGACTCGAACCGGATCTCTTGCGGCCCTTCTCTGTCGCGCGCGACTCGGTTCAGCCCCCCGCCCTGGGTGCCGATCCAGAGCACCCCGGAGCGATCCTCGTAGATCGACCAGACGACGTCGGTGCTCAATGAGCCCGCGTCGGCGGGGTCGTGGCGAAAGTGAGCGCAGGTCCCCGTGCTCCTGTCGCACCGGTTCAGCCCGCCGCCTTCGGTGCCGACCCAGAGCCAACCGTCGCCGTCCTCGTGGATCGCGGTGACGAAGTCCGAGCTCAGGCTGTTGCTGGTGGACGGATCGTGGGTGTAGCGCACGAAGCGATTGGAGCCCGCCGAGAATCTGTGAAGTCCGCCGCCGAACGTGCCGACCCAGATCGATCCGTCGCTGTCCTCGAAGAGGGACGTGACCCCCTTCGCGCCGAGAGCAGCCTCGTCCTCCGGGCGGTGAGGGTAGTGTTGGAATCGGTCGCTCCCCCGCGCCAATCGGTCCAGTCCGGCATCAAGCGTGCCGATCCAGAGGGATCCGGCCGTGTCGACCAGGAGCGCCATCACGCGATCGCTCGCGAGAGTCGTGGGGTCGGTGGGATTGTGGCGAAGGTGCGCGAACCGGCCTGTTGCTGGATCTGAATAATTGAGCCCTCCGCCGAACGTGCCCACCCAGAGCGTTCCGTCACGGTCGTCGTGGAACGAGGTCACGACCGGGTTGCTCAAGCTGGAAGGCGACTCGGGATCGTGCTTGAAATGCGAGAAGGCCGCGCTCGAGGTGTTTCGTTTGTTGATTCCCCCGACCCTGGTGCCGACCCAAAGAACGCCGCCGCGGTCCTGGTAGAGGGTGCGGACCAGGTTGTCGCTCAGGGAGGCGAAGTCGGAAGGGTCGTGGCGGTGTCGTACGAAATCCCGCGCCGCCTTGCGCCATTTGTCGAGTCCGGATTCCGTGCCCACCCAGGTCGTGCCCGCATCGTCCTGCAAGAGTGCGTTCACCCGATCGTCGCTCAGGCTGGACGACTTCGTGGGGTCGTGACGCAAATGGAGAAAGCCCCCGCTGTCCCGGTCGAGGAGGTTCAAACCGCCCCCGTAGGTCGCGACCCAAAGCGCTCCTTCCTCGTCCTCGTGGAGCGCCCGCACGTCGTCGTGGCTCAGGCTCGCGGCGTCCGTCGGATCGTGACGGTAATGGACGAAGAACCCGGTCATGCGGTCGAAGCGATTGAGTCCGGCGCCGGTCGTTCCGACCCAGAGATTTCGCTGGCGGTCCTCGTACAGGCACCAGACGTCGTCAGCGCTCAAGCTCGTAGGGTTGTTCGGGGAGTGAATGTAGCGCGTGAAACCCTCCGACGATCGGTCGAAGCGATTCAACCCGCCATAGGTCCCGATCCAGAGCTGCTCCTCGGAGTCTTCGAAGATGGTCTGTACCCGGTCGTTGCTCAGGCTCGCGGGGTCCGAGGGATCGTGCTGGAAGCGCTCAAACCCTTCGGTCGCAGGATCCCAGCGGTTCAGACCTCGGTCCGTGCCAATCCACAGCATGCCGGATCGATCCTGATAGACCGCGTGCACGAAGCTGTGCGACAAGGACGTCCGATCCTGCGGATCGTACTTGTATACGGTGAAGTCGTAGCCGTCGTAGCGGTTCAGGCCGTCCTCGGTACCGAACCACATGAAGCCGGTCTCGTCCTGCAGTATGGACGTGACGAAGCTCTGAGAAAGCCCTCTTTCGAGCGAAAGGCGGGTGAAGCGGAGATTGCGGTTCTCGGCTGCGGAGGCCGGAGGAGTGCCGAGCGCGGAGAAGTAGGCCGCGAGGAGCAGGAGAATCAGCCGGCGGGATTGGTAGGCGCTCCCTCTCATGACTCCTTGGCGTGTCCGAACAGCTCACTCTCGCTCGATCTGAATGAAGAGGGCTTTGTCGAACAAGTTTCTCCACAGAAAGGCGTCGCGAAACAGGAAGGCATCGCGCCACAAGTAGGCGTCGCGCCAGAGATAGGCTTCGGTCCACACGAGCCCGTTCGCCCAGAAGTAGGCGTCGCGCCAGAGATAGGCGTCTCTCCAGAGATAGGCTCCAGTCCAGACGAGCTCGTCGCCCATTCCCATGATGTAGTAGTTCCCGTTCTCGTCCACGTTGGCCCGGCCGCCGTAGTGCTCGATGTCGAGAAGGTCTTTTTCCACGTCGAGACCGCGGTTCGCGATCGCCGGGACCTCCCGATGAACGGCCTCGTACGCGTCCACCCGTCCCGCGCCCTGCTGGAACACACTGAACGCGAGCTCCGAGGTGCTGGTGAAAGCAGGGTCGGCCGTACCCATCAATCGCGATTTGACTTCGTCCGGAGTGAGCCACGGTTCGTCCTGGAGAAGGAGCGCCGCCGTTCCCGCCGCGACGGCGGCTGCCTGAGACGTCCCCGAGAGCGCGTAATACATCCCGTGCAGGCGAAACTCGGGGTGACTCGTCGCGAGAAGCGATTGGGGCGACATGAGTCCCAACATGTGAGCGCCCGGCGCGACGATCTCGGGTTTCACGAAGCCTTCCACGGTAGGGCCCGTGGATGAGAACCGGGTGACGAAGTCGTCGCCTCGGGTCCCGGGCGTCCGGTTGTCCGAGATGGCTCCCACGGTGATGACGTAGGGCGTGTTGCCGGGAACACCGATCGTCATGGGCCGCGGACCCCGGTTGCCCGCGGACGTGACGACCACGATTCCCGCCTGCCACGCCCGCATGGCGGCCTGGTTGACCGGGTCATCCCAGTAGTGCGACTGAGGAACGGCGCTGAAGGCCAGGCTCAGGACGCGAATTCCGTACTGATTCCGGTGCTCGACGACCCAGCCGATACTTCGGATGACGTCGATGTAGCGGCCCGCGCCGTTGTCGTCGAGAGCGCGGACA
>DAISKN010000110.1:0-13255 GCA_036820975.1 Acidobacteriota bacterium
TCCGCCGCTCGGAGACGGTCGACCTCGCGCAGGTCGCGAGCAGTGCTTCGCTCTTCCCCTGGGCGCTCACGACGCCGCTCGTACCCGGAGAGGAGCTCCAGACTTACCGCATCAGTGTCTCCGCCTCCGCCGTGACCTCGGTGAGCGCCGCGGATACGCGGCACGTTCTCCTCCGGCCGACGGACGCCGGCAACGCCGATTTCGAGATCGAGTCCGTACGCCTCGTGTTCCGCAAGGAGCACCTCGCCTCCATCGCGTCGGGCGTGGGCTGGCAGGGACTGGGCGAGATCTATCGCGAGTCGATCGTGAGCCGCTCTCCTGAGAAGCTCCGCTTCGCCATCCGCGTGCCCGAGAACGCGCTCCTGGATCTCGCGCTCGGCACCGTCGAGGACGGGCCCGTCACCTTCAAGGTTTCGGCGCCGGACGTCGAGCTCGCGCGCACCCTCACCACACCCAATCGCTGGGAGGAATTGACTCTCGATCTCGCGGCGCTCGCCGGTCGCGAGATCACACTCACTCTCGCGCTCGAGTCGACGAGCGAAGGAAGCCTCGGATTCTGGGGGGCTCCCGCGGTGAGGAGCCGAGTTTCGTCGAAAGCCCCGAGAGGAGTCGTGGTCTTTCTCCTGGACACGCTGCGACGCGACCGCCTGGACGCCTATGGCTTCGACCGGGAGACGGCTCCCAACCTGCGCCGCCTCGCCGCCGAGGGCGTGCTGTTCGAAGATCCCATCGCCCAGGGCGCCTGGACCAAAGTCTCGGTGCCCTCGATCCTGACCTCTACCTATCCCACATCGAACGGAATCTGGGAGTTGAACCACCGGATCGCGGCTTCGGGCGTGACCCTCGCGGAGGCCTTTCGCGAGGCGGGCTACGCCACCTGGGCCACCTCCTCGGTCCAGTTCACCGGCCGCTCGGCGAACCTCCACCAGGGAGTGGAAGTGCTCCACGAGAGCAACTCGATTCCTGACGACGTCGACGGCAAGACCGCCAGGACCTTCGTAGACCGCATCCTCCCATGGCTCGAGAACCACCGGGACGTTCCTTTCTTCGCCCTGGTCCACGCCATGGATCCCCACAGCGACTACGAGCCCAAGAGGCCGTACGACGCGCTTTGGGCGGCTCCCGACGCCAAGGAAAAGCACGAGGAGTGGACGGAGAAGGTGAAGCCGTTCATCGAGAGCGACTTCATGAAGAACATGGGCCTGCCCATGAGGGGCGAGCTGGAGGAGGCGGGAATCGACCCGGAAGAGTTCGTGAGAATCGAGCTCGACTGGTACGACGGGTCCATCCGCGGCGCGGACGCAGAGCTCGGCCGGGTCCTCGAAAAACTGGAGGAGCTGGGAATCACCGACGACACCCTGGTGGTTTTCCTGAGCGACCACGGGGAAGAGTTCCTGGATCACGGCGGCCACTTTCACGAGGAGAACGTCTACGGCGAGCTCGTAAACGTTCCCCTCGCCGTGCGGTGGCCAGGGGTTCTGCCCTCAGGTCGTGTGGTCGAAGAGACGGTCCAGCTGCTCGACGTCGCTCCCACGATTCTCGATCTCGCGGGTATTTCCGTTCCCGAGCGGATGCAGGGCCAGAGCTTGAAGCCTCTTCTCGCCGCCTCGGGAGAGGAAAGGTGGAGGCCTCGACCGGCGATCTCCGAGTGGCGGCGGCGAACCGACCAGCTGGGAACCCGCATCGTCGACGCCTTCAGCATCATCGAAGGCGGGTGGAAGCTCGTGCGGAACGTGGAGCGCCCCGAGGACGTTCCCGAGTTCGAGCTATACCATCACGAGAGCGATCCCCTGGACCAGAAGAACGTCGCCTCCGAGAATCCGGAGATCGTCGAGCGGCTTCGACAGCAGCTCGAGGCATGGCACCGGTGGGCGATCGAGAACAAGCTCCCCTCCGACGGAGAGGCCGCCTCAGAGATGACGTCCGAGGAGCTGCAGCGGCTCCGAAGCCTCGGCTACGTGCAGTAACGGCTCAACGAGCGCCCACGGCGGCGTCCGTCGCGCCGACGACTCGATCGAATCTCTGGATCTGCTCCTGAAGCTGGGCCAGCAGATCTTCGTATCGCTGGTAGGCGTCCCGACCCGGCTTCTGATCGGCAGTGTCCAGGTTCTCATAGAGGTACTCGATCTGGTCCACGATCATGGGCCGCGAGTACCGCACCGGCGCGGCGATCAGCAGCTTCTGGATCTCCTCCAGGCTCGCGCGGTCCGCAGCCGAGGCGTTCTCGATCGCTTTTTTCAATCGCTCCGCGGCGAGCCTTCCGTTCGAGAGCGCGTCGCGCGCTTTCAACGCGAGCTCCACTTGAGCGGTCACGTCGGCTTCGCTCACGCGGCCCTCCTTCGAGACTCGCGGATCCAGGAGCGCTTTGAAAGAGACGGTCCCGGTCCAATCTCCGACCGTGAGCCGGGCGCTGTACGTTCCGGGCGCGACCAGAGGTCCTCCCCGCCCCGAGCGGCGGGCGTCGGGACTCCAGGCTCCCGGGTGCCGCAGGTCCCAGACGAATCGATTCATTTCGGCGGCCTTCGGAAGCTTGGGAGTGCCCACGCGCTCGAGCCGGAACGATCGCATGCCCGCTTCGTCGGGAACGACGTTCTCCTCGCCCTCGGCCTCGCTCGAGAACGCGCGCACCACCGCTCCGGCAGCATCGAGGATCTCGAGCTTCATTTCTCCCGCGGGCGCTTCCGCGAGGAAGTAGCTGATAACGGCGCCGGGCTCGGGGTACTGCGGCGCGTCGGGAGCCTCCGGAAAGCGCATCGGCATCCGGAGCCTCATCGGCGCCTTCACCTGAAAAAGGTGCGTCCGGGCGGAAGCCACCTTCGGGTCGATCTCGTGGAGCGGCGTAAGGTCGTAGAGCATCCAGAAGCCGCGCCCCATGGTTGCGACCGCAAGGTCCTGGTTCACGAATTTGAGGTCGGTCACCGGCGTCACCGGAAGGTTGAGCTGGAACGACTGCCAGTGGCCGCCGTCGTCGAACGACACGAACATCCCGAACTCGGTGCCGGCGTAGAGGAGACCGGCGCGGTCCGGATCCTCCCGCACCACCCGCACCGGATGATCGGAGGGAATGCCGTTCTCGCCCGTGGTCAGACGCGCCCAGGTTTCGCCGTAGTCCTCGGTTTTGTAGACGTGGGGCTCGAAGTCCCCGAGCTGATACCGCAGGATCGATACGTAGGCCTTCGACGGCATGTGGGGGGAGACCTCGACCGTCTGCACCCGGCCGTAAGGGCCGAGCCCGGGCGGCGTGACGTCCTTCCACGTCTTTCCCGCGTCCCGGGTGACGTGAACCGGGCCGTCGTTCGCGCCGACCCAGAGAACGCCGGACTCGTGCGGCGACTCCTGAATCGAGTAGATCACGCTGAAGTGCTCTTCACCGGTGACGTCGATGGTGATGGGCGAGCCCGAGATGACCTGGGTCTCCGGAGTGAACGCGGTGAGGTCCGGCGAGATCGTGTTCCAGGTGAGGCCGCCGTCCTCGGTCACGTGCACGTACTGCGACGTGTGGTAGACCCGATTGGCGTTGTGAGGCGAGACGTGGATCGGAGTCACCCGCTGGAAGCGGTACTGGAGATCCCTGGGATTGTGACCGTAGAGGTTCTCGAAGCCGACGTAGAACTGCTGCTCCTGTCCGGTCCGACGATTGTAGAGACCGAACCGCCCCTTGCAGTTGGCGTAGACGAGGTCGGGATCTCCTGGCTTGGGGACCGCGGGGCCGGTCTCGCACCCTCCCTGCGATTCCCAGAGAGCCGTGTGGCCTCCCGGCATCTCGCGCGGCGGGAAAACGGGAACGGAGATGGTGCTGTTGTCCTGCTGTCCTGCGTAGAGGCGATAGGGAAAGACGTCGCTCACGTCCACCTGATAGAGCTCGGCCGTGGGCTGGTTGTGCTGGGTCGACCACGTCTTTCCTCCGTCGAGGCTCACGTTGGCGCCCCCGTCGTTCGACTGAATCAGGACGTCGGGGTTGTCGGGGTTGATCCACATGTCGTGGTTGTCGCCGTGAGGAGTCTCCTCGCGCTTCCATGTCTTGCCCGCGTCCTCGGATTTATAGTGCCCCTCGGCCATTCCCCAGAGGACGTCGGGATTCTTCGGATGGGCTTCGAGGTTGCAGTAGTAGAACGGCCGATTCTGGATGGGCTTGAAGTCGCTCACCTGACGAAAGCTCAGACCTCGGTCGTCGGAGCGATAGACCCCTCCGTGCTGCCCCGGCGCTTCGATGAGCACGTAGACCCTCGAGGGATCGGCCGCGGAGACCGCGAGGTCGGCCTTTCCGCGCAGCCCCGTCGGAAGACCCGTCTGGAGCTCCTTCCAGGTATCGCCGCCGTCGTCCGACTTGTAGACTCCGCCTTCGTTTCCTCCGCTGAGGATGGTCCAGGGCTTCCGCTCCGCCCGCCACATCGTGGCGTAGATCTCCCGCGGGTTGTCGGGGGCGAACTCGAGATCCACCGCGCCCGTCTGGTCTGAGAGGAAGAGGACGTTCTCCCAGCTCGCCCCGCCGTCGCGGCTGCGGTAGACGCCCCGCTCTGGATTCGAGGTGAAGGGATTGCCGATTGCGGCGACGTAGACCAGGTCGGGATTGTCCGGATGAATCAGAACGGCCCCGCTGTTTCCGGTTTTCTCGAGACCCACGTGCTTCCAGGTCTTCCCGGCGTCGACGGATTTGTAGACTCCCTTTCCGATGATGACGTTCGAGCGAAGCCCGTCCGAGCCGGTCGAGACGTAGACGACGTCCGGGTTCGACTCCGCGACCCGGATGGCTCCGATGGAGCCGGTGGCGAAGTAACCGTCCGAGATCGGATGCCAGGAAATGCCGTAGTCCGTGGTCTTCCAGACGCCGCCCCCGGTCGCGCCCAAGTAAAAGGTGGAAGGCTGCTTCGAATGCCAGGCGACCGCGGTGACCCGTCCGCCACGGGAGGGTCCCAGCATGTGGTAACGAAGCCCGGAGAAGAGCTTTGGCGGGTAGAGCTCGTTCTCCGAAGCCATGGCGACTCCCGTCCCGAGAAGCAGGGTGACGACGATCGTGCGCACGGTTCACCTCCGAATCGACGTCCGCATGTTACCGAGGCGAGACCCCGTTCGCCACGGGTCACCGGGTGACCGGATCAGCGGGGCTCGAGGGCGACGATGTAGTGGCTGCGCCCTCCATTGCCCCAATCCGCGCCCGGCGCGCTCGTTCCGCCGAGGATCACGCGTCCGGGCTCGAAGTCGCGGCGGTAGACGTCGAAGCGCCGAATGACTTCTCCGGCGACTTCGATCTTCGCGGCGGTCCTCGTCCAACCGTCGAGCCAGTCGGGAGGCTTCCTCGCTCTCGGATCGAATCCCACGTAAACCGTAATCGGCCTCGACGTCACGAACGAGAGGAATCGCTCCGTCTCCGCGGACTTGTCGTCGTTCACCGTCCGGATCCAGAGCGCGCCCAGAAGCTCGGAAGGCACCGCCACCAGCCGGTAGTCACGGTCGGCGTAGTAGCGGTCTCCCGGTCCCAGGAAACCGGGCAGGAGGCTCGCCGGCCGAAGCTCGGAAATCACCAGATCCCCGGACCCGACGAACACCCGAAGGTTCTCGGAGTAGACGGAAGAGCTCGCGGCCTTCGCCCGCACCCGGTACCAGTAGCTGCGCGCGGGTAAGACGCCCCTGTCGATGAAGCGCGTCCTTCCACTCGGCAGGATCGCCAGCCGGCGGAACTCTCCCGGCACCTGGTCGCCGCTGTCGGCCCGCTCCAGCTCGAAGCCGCCTTCGCTCGGGCCGGTGGCGGTCCATTCGAGCTCAATCTCGGCGGAGGTCGCGGATCCGACCCGCAGACCGGACGGAGGCTCGGAAGACCCATGCTGGCCCGAAGGCATGGAGGATTGGAGGCGTTCTCCGAAATCCCCAACGGCCAGCGCCCAATCCGAAGCGTAGGGCGCTTCCCATACGCCGCGGCCCGGCCGGAGCATTCCAATCTCGATCTCGAGGTAGGCACGCAGCGCATCGACGGCGATGGCGGGCACGGGCGCTTCCAGGTTCTCGAGCGGCAGCTCGACCCGGGAGGCGTTCTCTTTATAAAGGAGGACCCGCGAGCCCCGCGCGAGGCAGAGCGCGGTTTCCGATGGCTCCGCCCCCTCCGGACTGCATCGGTTCATTCCCTGCGAAGAATGCCCGTGGAAGAACTCGAAGTGCGTTCGGATGGCCTCTCGGTTGGGAAACGGGGCGGATCCGAGATCGTGGCTTCCCCCCTCCAGAAGATAGCCCCAGATGTTTCCGACGCCTCCCGCGAACGTCGAATGCCACAGACCTCTCCGCACGTCCTCCAGGGAATAGTGTTTCGAGTCGGGACTGGCCATCACCCGGAATCGATCTTCGGAGAGGACCGGCTTGTCCGCGTTCTCCGCGAGCGCGGCGACATACACGGCGTAGTCAGGCCGATGATGCTCGTAGCTGGCATAGTCGAGAGCGCGATTCCAGTCCCGGTAGGCGCGGTGATTTACCCCGTGGTTGGGGCCTCCGGGCCTTCCGCCCAGGAAGTGAAAGCGCGGAAGGAGACTTTGAAGTCGACCCCGGAAGCTCTGTATCTCCTCGAGGCTCACCCACTCTTCGAGGTCGAATCCGTAACCGAGGCTCCAGCCGGGAAGTGGACCGAGGCGCCGGGCTATCTCCCGCTCCACCTTCCGAGCCACCGGGCCACCGAGCCCTCCCCAGTCCGGTCGGGACGACGGAGTCTGACCCCGCTGCTCGTCGCCCCACATCCAGAGATGAACCATGCCGCCGGCCTGGTGGGTCTTTCCGATCAGTAGCTCGAGCGCTTCGAAAACCCTCGGGTCGAGATCCGGATCGCGTCCCTCGATCTTCCGGCAGTCTTCCTCCTCGATGTCGAACCAGCGGCAGGACAGAAAGACGTGGAAGCCGTTGAATCCGTGGCCGGAAAGAAAAGTCTCGATATCGCGATCGATCTTCGCCGGGCTCGCGTAGAAATGGGGCGGCGTCGCGTACATGACCAGCTGCGGCACGAACGCTTCCCCGGTACTCGACCACGCCCACTGATTCCCGAGATGCGTCAACTCTCCCCGTTCTTGAGAGAACAGGAGCAGCAGGAGCCAGGTCATGGGACGACGCCCACCATGCTAGCGCGGCGTGGGCCCGCCGGTTTTGCGGGCGCGGGACGGCTGTTACAATAGAGAGAATCTCCCTGCAAATCAGAACGATGGGAAGAGACCGCATTCTGGTCGTCGACGACGATCCCGACAATCGGGCCATGATCGGTCATTTCCTCGCCAATTGGGGGTTCGACGTCGACGACGCCGGGAACGGGAAGGTTGCCCTCGAGAAGATCAAGGCGAGCCCACCGTCTCTGGTGCTGCTCGATCTGGAGATGCCGGAGATGGACGGGCTCGAGACCTGCGAGCGTCTCAAGACGGATCCCAACACCGAATGGATTCCGATCATCATCTTCACCGGTCTCGAGAAGATGCCCCATCGGATTCGCGGCTTGAGCCACGGCGCCGACGACTACGTCGTGAAGACCGTCGAGCCCGACGAGCTGCGCGCCCGGATCGACCTCGTGCTCAAGCGAGCCAGGCGCTACGCCACGCCCTCCTCCGCGCCCGTCGCCGTCGAGCCGTCCGAGTCCCCGATGCCGACCGGAGACGGCGAAAGCGCCGGGCCGGATGTCGCGGTCTCGCTTTCGCTGGCGCGGGTTCCTTTTCCCGAGGCGATGAGGCTCGTCCTGGCGCACGGCAAGAACGGCATCGTCCATCTCAAGAACGGGGATCGGGTGGGCGCGGTGCATATTCACGACGGCGCCGTGATCCATGCGTCGTCGGGAGAAGAAAAAGGGTCGGAGGCGTTCTACGAGTTCGCCCTGTGGAAGAGCGGGCGATTCGACTTCCAGGACACCGAAGTGGGCAAGGAGAAGACGATTCTCACGTCCACCCGGAGCCTTCTCGTGGAAGCCAGCCGCCGGAGCGAAGCCTGGAGCTCCATCTGTCCCAAAGTGAAGAGCTTCGACCTGATACCCAAGTGGATTCCGCTTTCCTCGGAGTCGATCCGCCTGACGAGCTCGGACTGGGCGGTGCTGCGCCTCGTCGACGGTCGTCGAACCATTCGGGAGATCGTCGACGAGCTCAAGACGGACATCTTCGAGGCCGGTCGGCTCGTCTACAGCCTGCTGACCGTGGGTGTGTTGCGATTGGAAGAGACCCCCGAGCAGCGCGACGAAGCGCTCGAGCTCGTTCCGCGACGGGGTGACGCGAGCCTCGCGGGGGAGCCCTTCGAGCTCACCGCGGAGGAATGGGATCTCCTTTCGCGCGTCGACGGTTCCCGCACGCTGGGGTCGATTCGCGAGGCCGCGAACCTGCCGGCTCCGGCGCTCATGAAGATGGTGAGGGGCCTCAAGGACAAGGGATTCCTTCAGATCGTGGATCGCGAGCCGAAGAAGCGAAAGGGCGCCTGAGAGTCTTTTCCTAGAGCCGTGCAATTGCGTTTCCACCAAGAATTGCGGAACATGGAATCGACCCGACAAACGGATGCCGCTGCGGGGGGACGGTATGCTTCGTCGTCACGGTCCCATACTGCGCACGGCGTGCGCGGCTTCGCTCAGCTTCGTCGTTCTCGCCTCCCTCCGATTCGATGAGCTCCGGCTCCCGCTGACGCCGGTCCTCGCGGCCTGGTTCGTCGCAGGCATTCTCTACACGAATCTCTTCGAGTACTGGGTGCACCGGTACCCCATGCACCGGGGACTCCCCCTCCTCCGGCACGTCCGCCGCAACCATATCGAGCATCATCGTATCTTCCACGGCGGAAACTTCCGCACCGCGAACCCCTCGGACCTGAACCACATCTCGGGCCGCTTCTGGATCTTCCCCGTTCTCCTCGCGGGCCACTACGTTCTCGTCACCGCGGTCGTGCCCCTCGATGCCGCGCTCGCGTTCCTGTCCGCGTCCTTTCTACACTACCTCGCGTTCGAGATAACCCACTGGCTCACTCACCTCGAGGACAACGCCGTCGATCGGATTCTCTCCAGGATTCCCTTCGTGGCCACGGCGCGCGCTTTCCAGATCGAGCATCATCGAGCTCATCATCAGACCCCGATCGCCGCTTTCAACTTCAACCCTCCCTACCTGGGAGACGCCCTCGTCCGGACGACAGCGCGTAACTTCGGCCGGCATGGCCGACCCGTCATCGCCGCGGCTGCAGTTGGCGGGCGGCGGCGTCCTCCGGCCCGCCCGGCGGTCCTGTATGGAACCGCACTGATACTGGGCGCCGTCGCCCTGGGTATCGCGGCCGTCGCTCACGCCCGCGCCAGGTCCTGAAAACCGTGCCCTCGGGGGAATTCTCCCGCGCCACCCGGGAGACACTGCGGGAAATCTCCTTCGTTCCGACGGTCGAGAGCGTGCAAATTGCGATGAAGCCGCGGCACGCGGATTGCAGATTTCCCGGCGTGCCGAGAGGGATTGCCCTGACTACGAGAGTTGAACGGGCTCTTTGTGGGCTCTCTCTCTTCGCCGCAGTCACCCTTGCCGCATGCGGGGATTCCGGGCCCGCGAGCCTGACGGGATCGAGCGACCTCCCATCGAGAGAGGGGACGGCTCACGATTTGGGCTTCGGCCAGACCAGCGCTCTCGAGGGAGCGCTCGAAGACTTCGACTGCACGAACGTCGGCACCGTTCGCGTCCGGTTCAGCTCACCCGGCTACGTCGAAGACGACAGAGTAGCGCTCTATGTCTACTTCGACGGGCTCGCCCCGGGTCGGAAGCGCCTGCGAATCTGGTGGGACTACGAGAACGACGCCGTCCACTTCCGAGACTTCCTGTTTCCGGAGGAGGAAACGGAGATCGAGGAGGTCTACGAGCACCGTTATCCCAATCTGCGCGGCTCCACCGAGATGCTCGTGCGCGTCGAGCTCATCCGCGACGGGCTCACCGGAAACTGTCCGCGAAATCGCCGGGTCACGGTGGCGCCGCCGCCCGTTGGCGCTCCGGGATCGCCGCCTCCGGCCGCGCCCACCACGCAGACCGCGACCGTCGGGCCCGGGATCGGCAGCGTCAACTCGTCCTGGTTCTCGGGGGAGGGAGTTCGGTTCACCGTGCTCACGCCATTGACGATCGATGGCGTGTGGGTGGACGCCGCGCTCGCCGGCACCCTGGGCATCGAGCTCACCGACAGCGTGGGCACGACATTGGACTCGCGATCGATTGGCGTCGCGCCCGGGCAGCAGCAGATCGGGCTCGGTTTCGCCGTGACTCCCGGTGATTACGTGCTTCTACTCAGCAGTTCGACCACTGGCGTCGGAGCCACTTTTGGCGGAGCGAGCTATCCCTACGACGTTCCGGGAGTCATTTCTCTTACGGGTCCGCTCTTCCCGTTCGGGTTCGGCGAGCACTATTTCTTCTACGACTGGCAGGTGACGTGGTAACAGACGCGATCTAGACAACGAAGACCCGGTGTCCCCCACACCCCGCTCCGTTGCTACTGGAATTCGAACGTGAATCGATCGACGGGATTGCTCCGGGCCTACGCTTCGCTGCTCCGACGCGTGAGCGGCGCGGAAACGGTATCTTTCTACGCCCCCGCGCCCGGCGGAGGAAGCCCCGTCTTCCTCACCGAAGGAGAGCTCCCGCTGCCCGAGCACGCGGACGTGGAGAGCGCCCATCGCTATGCCCTCGCGGCCCTTGCGAGCGACAAGCTCGCTCCCGAAGCCGGTCGCCCCAAGCGAATGGCGAGCGACGCCGCCCCCGGTTGGCTCACCTCCGTCGAGTGCGCTCCGTTCGCGCGACCCGGCCGCGCCGACGACCGCCGTCGCGGCAGGGCTTCCGCCTCCGACTCCTCCCAGGCCCTCGAGTCGGCGCGGGTTTGCTGGATCGGGCTGAGATTCCCGGAGGACGATCGAGGCCGGTTGAAGAGCATCGAGGCGTTTCGGATCCTCGCCGGGGGCGAGGCGAGCGCCGGCCGCGAGCCCCTGGCGTCGCTCCTGGGCCTCGGCGGAGTTCTCGGATGGTACGCCTCGCAGATCTCCTCGATCCTGGACGATCCGGTGACCGGGCTTGCGGGTCGCGCCGAGTTCCAGGCGAGCCTTCGGCTGGCATTCGATCAGACCCGGGAAGGAAAACGGCCTCTCTCTCTTCTCTTCATCAACCCGGATGATTTCACTTCGGTGAACGAAAGGTTCGGGCACGAGGCCGGCGACCGCGTCTTGCGCGAGATCGGCGAACGCCTCCGCTCGTCACACCGGAGCTCGGACTCCGTCGCCAAGTACGGCGGGGCGATCTTCGCCTCGTTCCTTCCCGACACCGACGCCGCTTCCGGCCGGGTGGTGGCGGAGAAGATCTGGAGCTGCCTGGCCGATACTCCGTTCATCGATGGGACCCTCCGATTGGGGATCAGCGTCGGACTCGCTTCGTACCTGCCTGGAGAGCCGGGAATCGACGGCCACCTGGAGCTCATCCGGAGGGCGGACAAGGCTCTGAACGCGGCGAAGCGCTACGGCGGGGACCATGTCATGGCGTGGGAGCCGGAGCTCGACTCGCGGGATCTTGGAAGCGTCGACCGGATGACGGGGGTCTACACCGGCAACATGGCCAAGGACTACCGCAACATGACGCTGCTTTCGGACACGATGACCGTCATCGCCGGAAGCACCGACGTCGAGGACCTCGTAGAGCTGGTGGTGGATCGGTTGTACACCACCCTCAAACCGGACCACGTCGGCATCTTCGACTGGGACGGTGAAGGAGAGCCGCTCCTGGTCGCGGGATTGACGAAGGGCGCCGATTCGAATGGAAGCCACGAGGCCCTCCCCGGCCTCCAGATTCCGGATCGAAAGCTCGCAATCCTGGAGGAGGCGCGGCGCGAGAGGAAGGCGCTTCTGACGACGCTCACGGACGAGTACTCCGAGGAGCGCGTCCTGTCGTTCGCGGTGCCGCTGCTCCTGAACGACCTCTGCCTCGGCTGTCTGTACATCGACGGCCGCGCGGCCTCCATCGCCCTCGAAGGATCCGCCGACCTCGGCTTTCTGCGGGCCTTCGCCACCCAGCTCGCGGTAGCGCTCGACCGCGCCCGTCTGAGCCACCACCAGAAGAGGCAGCAGGAGCGGGAGCAGTCGCGCCTTCGCGCCGAAGTGGACGACCTGCGCCGCGCTCTCAAGCAGACGAAGCTCGTATACCGATCCCGGGAGATGGAAGCGGTACTGGACGTCGCCCGCCGGGTCGCACCCACCAAGGCGACGGTGCTCCTGATCGGCGAGAGCGGAACCGGAAAGGAGCTGGTGGCGCGGACCATTCACGAGCTCTCGCCCTTCCGGGCGAAGCCCCTGGTCGTGGTGGATTGCGGCGCCATCCCGACGACACTGATCGAAAGCGAGCTCTTCGGCCACGAGCGCGGAGCCTATACCGGGGCGCAGGAGCGTCGCATCGGCAGGCTCCTCGAAGCCGAGGGAGGGACGGTCGTTCTCGACGAGATCGGGGAGCTGCCCCTCGAGGTCCAGAGCAAGCTTCTGCGTTTCGTTCAGGAGCGGCAGGTCGTTCCCGTCGGCGGAACCCGCGTGCGCCACGTGGACACGCGCCTCATCGCCGTCACCAACCGCGAGCTCGCGGTCGAGGCCGCCGCCGGAAGATTTCGCGAGGACCTGTTCTACCGGTTGAACGTGGTGCGCATCACCGTGCCCCCGCTGCGCGAGCGCTCCGAGGACATCCTCTACCTCGCCGAGCACTTCCTCGATCACTACGCCCGGCAGTACCAGAAGGGGCCGCTGCGCTTCAGCGACCACGCGCGGGACTCGCTGGTCGAGCACACCTGGCCTGGAAACGTGCGCGAGCTCTCCAACCGAATCATGCAGGCCGTGATTCTCTCCGAGCGCCCGGAGATCGGATGGCGGGAGCTCGAGCTCGAGTCGCTTCCCCCGGAACAGACGGTGGAGATCGATCTCTCCGTCATGAAGCGCGCGTCGGCCCAGCGCGACGTGGAGACGCGCCTGGTCCCCGGACCGCTGGATTCGAGAGGTGGCGGCCGGACTCCGGAGGAAGCCTGGGAGGAGCTGCGGCTGGCGCTGCGGCGGCAGGTTGCCGAGGCCGTGGCCGATGGGGCGCGGGAGCCGCTGCCCCTCGGCACATGGCTCGTCGAGGACCTGGTGCTTTCGGCCTACGAAGCGGCGGGCGGAGTTTCCGGCCGCGCGCGGGCGCTTTTGGGAGTTCCGGAAACCACGTTCCGCCGCAAGCTTTCCAAAGCGACTTCGCAGGAGCGGGCCGGCCTCCTCACCCGGCGCGCGCCATGGAACGAAATGACTCCGAGC
>DAISKN010000111.1:0-13207 GCA_036820975.1 Acidobacteriota bacterium
AGCGAGGTTCTGGAGTAACCCGCCTCCGCCCAAGGGGCTACGGCGAGGCAAGGCCTGAAGAAGAGAAAGTAGAAAGAACATGGCAGTCATCAGCGAAAAAATCCGGATCCGGCTCAAGGCTTACGACTACCGGATCCTGGATCAGTCCACTCACGAGATCGTGGAGACGGCGAAGCGGACCGGCGCGCGGATCGCGGGGCCGATCCCGCTTCCCACGGTCAAGAACAAGTGGACGGTCCTGCGCTCGCCTCACGTGGACAAGAAGTCGCGGGAGCAGTTCGAGATCCGCACTCACAAGCGCCTGTTGGACATCTTCGAGCCCACGCCCCAGACGGTCGACGCGCTCATGCGTCTCGATCTTCCCGCGGGAGTGGACGTCGAGATCAAGGCGTTCGGCAAGGAGCATTCGAAGTAATCGCCGGGCCCTATCGACCTGTCGAGAATGGACGAGATCATGAACGGGATCATCGGAAGGAAGCTGGGAATGACCCAGAGGTTCGCGGAGGACGGCTCGGTCGTTCCCGTGACGGTGCTCAAGGCGGGCCCCTGCGTCGTGGTACAGAGAAAAACCAAGGCGACCGACGGCTACGACGCCATCCAGGTCGGGCTGGTGGAGCCGGGGCGGCGGACGAAGGCCACGAAGCCCCAGGAGGGTCACTTCAAGAAGTCCGGCTCGGCGCCGTGCCGGGTGCTGCGCGAGTTCGGCCTCTCGAGTGGACCGGGTGGGCCAAGTGAGCCAGGTGAAAACGAGCCCAAGGTCGGTGACTCGATCAAGGTGAGCCTCTTCAGCAAGTCCGAGAAAGTCAACGTGAGCGGCGTCAGCAAGGGCAAGGGCTTCGCCGGCGTCGTGAAGCGCCACCATTTCCGCGGCGGCCGGGCGACGCACGGCTCGATGTTCCATCGGGCTCCGGGCTCCATCGGCGCTTCGGCGTTTCCCTCGCGGGTTCTCCCCGGGATGCGCGCCGCCGGCCATATGGGTCAGGACAACGTCACGGCGAAGAACCTCGAGGTCGTGGAAGTGATCGAGGAGCAGGATCTGCTCCTGGTGAGGGGCGCGGTACCCGGGGCCAACGGGACTTACGTCGAGATCGTGAAATGCCGCGCGCCCGTAAAGAAACCGGTCAAAGCGAGCAAGTAAGGTACAGGAGTAAAGGATGCCAAGCGTTCCCCTGGTAGACGTCGCCTCCGGCTCACGCGGCGAGAAAGCGCTCGCCGAGAGTGTGTTCGGGGTGTCCCCGAACCGGCACCTGCTCTACGAGGCGGTGAAGCACTATCGCGCCGGACTCCACCGCGGGACCCACGCCACCAAGAATCGGGCTCTGGTCTCGGGCGGCGGAAAGAAGCCCTGGCGCCAGAAGGGCACCGGCCGCGCGCGGGTGGGCTCGTCGCGAAACCCGCTCTGGAGGAAGGGCGGAACGGTGTTCGGTCCTCAGCCGCGCGAATACGGTTACAAGCTGAACGGCAAAGTGCAGCGGGGAGCGCTCCGCTCCGCGCTGTCCCTCAGGGTCAAGGAAGACGCGCTCACCGTGGTTCAAGGCCTCGGCCCCGACAAGCCGAGCACCAAGGCGCTCAAGGGAAAGCTCGACGGTCTGGGAGTGCTCACCGGCAAGGTCCTCCTGGTCGAGGTGAAGCCGTCTTCTGCCCTCAGTCTGTCGGCACGCAACCTTCCGAAGGTCGAGGTGCGATCGGTCGCGGGGCTCAACGCTTACGACGTTCTCGCGGCGAAGAGGATCGTGCTGTCCGAGGATGCCGCGGCCATGCTCACCGAAAGGCTTTCGCGATGAAGATGCACGACGTGATCTACGGTCCGCTGATCACCGAGAAGGCGGCGGCGTCGAAGGACGACCACCGCACTCTGAGCTTCAAGGTCTCCCCGAACGCGAACAAGACGGAGATCAAGAAGGCGGTCGAGAAGCTGTTCGGAGTCAAAGTGAGCGCCGTCCGGACCGCAAGCGTAGGGGGAAAGCTGAAACGCTACGGACGGTTCGAGGGGCGAAGGCCCGACTGGAAGAAGGCCTTCGTGACGCTGCGTGAAGGCGAGAAGATGATCGAGTTCTTCGAGGGAGTCTGATACACCGATGCCACTCAAGAAGTACAGCCCCACATCGCCGGGCCGGAGGTTTTTCACCGTCCAGAGCTTCGAGGAGCTTACGGAGACGAGGCCTCTCAAGTCCCTCACCGAGCCCAAGCACGAGCGCGGGGGGAGAAATCACAACGGACGCATCACCATGCGTTTTCGCGGGGGCGGCCACAAACAGCGGTACCGCATCATCGACTTCAAGCGGCCGAAGCTCGACGTGCCGGGGAAGGTCGCGGCGATCGAGTACGACCCCAACCGCTCGGCGCGCATCGCCCGGATTCACTACGCCGACGGTGAGAAGAGCTACATCCTCCACCCCGTGGGCTTGAAGGTGGGCGATGCGGTGATCGCGAGCAACACCGCGGACATTCTTCCGGGCAACTGCCTGCAGCTCGAGTTCATTCCTCTCGGCACCACGGTGCACAACATCGAGCTGAAGCCGGGAAAGGGCGGCCAGATGGCGCGAAGCGCCGGCGCCGGCGCGCAGGTCGTCGCCAAGGAAGGACAGTACACGACGCTCAAGCTCCCGTCGGGCGAGGTCCGCATCGTTCACAAGCGGTGCCGGGCGACGGTCGGGCAGGTAGGGAATCTCGAGCACGAGAACATCTCCATCGGGAAGGCGGGGCGAAAGCGGTGGATGGGGCGGAAACCTCACAACCGCGGCGTCTCGATGAACCCCGTCGATCATCCGCACGGCGGAGGAGAGGGGCGCACTTCGGGAGGGCGTCACCCGGTGAGCCCCTGGGGCGTCCCCACCAAGGGATACAAGACCCGCAACAACAAGCGGACCGACGAGTTCATCGTACGCCGCCGCGGCAAGAACCGAGGTTAGAGCATGTCCAGATCGCTGAAGAAGGGACCCTTCGTCGACGACAGCCTCCTGAAGAAAATCGAGGCGATGAACGACGGGGGCGAAAAGAAAGTGGTGAAGACCTGGTCGCGCCGATCGACGGTGACTCCGGAGATGGTGGGGCATACCCTCGCCGTCCACAACGGGAAGAAGTTCATTCCGGTGTACGTGACCGAGAACATGGTGGGTCACAAGCTCGGCGAGTTCTCGCCGACCCGGACGTTTCGCGGCCATACCACCAAGACGGGAAAAGAGGCGAAGATGGCGGCGGCCGCACCGCCGGCGAAGTGAAGATGAGGGGGAGCTTGCGAGGACTTGTGGAGAGAGACCGGGCCCGGCCGCCTTCGCGGCGCTTCGGCGAGCCACGCCGGAGCCCGAAGGGCGGAGGCGGGAGGGCCCGATCCCCCGAGCGTTAGCTAGAGAGGATTGCAGATGGTAGAAGCAAAGGCGACGGCCAAGTACGTGAGGGGATCGTCGCAGAAAGCGCGCCTGGTCGTCGATCTCATTCGGGGAAAACGCGCGGCGGAGGCTCTGGCGATCCTCCAGAACACGAACGATCGGGCCTGCGGTCCGCTGGAGAAGGTGCTGCGCTCGGCCATCGCCAACGCCCAGCAGAAGGCGGTCGAGCAGGCGAAGCGCATCGACGAGGACGACCTGGTGGTGTCGGCGGCCTACGCCAACCCCGGGCCCTCGCTGAAGCGAATCCGGCCGGCGCCCATGGGCCGCGCCTATCGGGTGGTGCACCGCACGACGCATCTGACGGTCCAGGTTTCCGAGAAAGAAGAGGATTAGAGATGGGACAGAAAGTCCACCCCTTCGGGTTCCGCCTCGGCTACAACAAGACCTGGCGGTCGCGCTGGTACGCCGAGAAGGACTACGCGAAGCTGCTGCACGAGGACCTGAGGCTGAAAGTGCAGCTCAAGCGTCGGTTCTCCCACGCGGGCGTCTCCCGGGTCGAGATCGAGCGGGCGGCGAACAAGCTGAAGATCAACATCCACACCTCGCGGCCCGGGATCATCATCGGCCGCAAGGGGACGGAGGTCGACAAGCTCAAGCAGGAGATCCAGGCCAAGACCCAGCGCGAGGTCTACATCAACATCATCGAGGTGGCGAAGCCGGAGCTCGATGCCCAGCTGGTGGCGGAGTCGATAGCGCTGCAGCTCGAGAAGCGCATCGCGTTCCGCCGGGCGATGCGGAAGGCGGTCGACTCGACGCTCCGGTTCGGGGCCAAGGGCATCCGCGTGCGCTGCGCCGGACGGCTGAACGGGGCGGAGATCGCGCGCTCGGAGTGGTACCTCCTGGGACAGCTTCCGCTGCACACCATCCGGGCGGACATCGACTACGGTTTCGCCGAGGCCTTCACCACCTACGGACAGATCGGGGTGAAGTGCTGGATCTACAAGGGAGAATCGATCCCGCTCGGTCCTCAGGCTCGCGGAGAAGCGCCGGCCCCGCCGCGCTCGCGCGCGCCGCGCAAAGTGGAGTAGGTCGTCATGTTGCAACCGAAGAAAGTCAAGTTCCGAAAGCAGCAGCGGGGCCGCATGAAGGGCAAGGCCTGGAAAGGCCACACCGTCGCTTTCGGAGACTACGGGCTCAAGGTGCTCGAGCCCGGATGGATCACCGACCGGCAGATCGAGGCGGCCCGCGTCGCCATTACCCGCTTCGTGAAGCGCAGCGGGCGCGTCTGGATCCGGGTGTTTCCCGACAAGCCGGTGACCAAGAAGCCCCAGGAGACCCGAATGGGAAAGGGCAAAGGCGCCCCCGAGGGCTGGGTGGCGGTGGTGAAGCCCGGGCGGGTGCTGTACGAGATGGAGGGGGTCACCGCGGACGTGGCCAAAGAGGCCATGCGGCTCGCGGGACACAAGCTCGGAATCAAGACCAAGTTCGTGACCCGGTTTGAGGAGGCGTAGAGCGGTGAAAGTCGAGAAAATCCGAGAGCTCAAGGGCGAGGAGCTCCAGACCCGCGCGGAGGAGCTCGAGGAAGAGATCTTCCGCGCCCGGATCCAGAAAGAGACCGGGCAGCTCGATCAGATGGGCAAGGTCCGCAACCTGCGGCGCGATCTGGCGCGGGTCAAGACGGTTCTGCGCGAGCGTCAGGCCGGTTGAGGCCGTTGAGCGCTCGTCCGAGAGTACACACGAGAGGTAGGAAATGGCGAAGGTAACGAAGGTAGGCGTCGTCACCAGCAACAAGATGAACAAGTCCGCGGTGGTCGCGGTCGAGAGGCTGGTTCGCCATCCGCTCTACAAGCGGGCGTTCAAGAAGACCTCGACGTTCATGATTCACGACGAGGAGAACCGCTGCAAGGTCGGCGATCAGGTGCGCATCGTCGAATGCCGGCCGCTGTCCAAGAACAAGCGCTGGCGGCTGGTGGAGATTCTCCGGTCCTCCCAGGTCGAGCCGGAGTCTCCCGCCGAGACCGCGGGTCCGGGTCCGGCCTGAGCAGGGAAACCACGAAACTAGCTGGGGATTGAAACCATGATTCAGATGCGAACGATTCTCGAGGTGACGGACAACTCCGGCGCCAAGAAGATATCCTGCATCCATCCGCGGGGCGGTGGTGTGGGAAAGATCGGCCACCTGGGGGACGTCATCACCGCGTCGGTGAAGGAAGCGACTCCCGAGAGCGCCATCAAGAAGGGCTCGGTGGTGAAAGCGGTGATCGTCCGCACCCGCAAGGAGCACCGCCGCAAGGACGGGACCTATATCCGCTTCGACAACAACGCCGCGGTGCTCATCAACGATCAGAACGAGCCCCTGGGAACGCGCGTCTTCGGACCGGTCGCTCGCGAGCTTCGGGAGAAGAAGTTCATGAAGATCGTGTCCCTGGCGCCTGAGGTGCTGTAACCGTGTCAATCCGACTTCATATTCGCAAGAACGACCAGGTCGAAGTTCGTTCGGGGAAGGACCGGGGCAAGCGCGGAAGAGTGCTGCGCATCATGCCCGCTCGCTCGCGAGCCATCGTCGAGCGGATCAACATGCTGAAGCGGCACACCCGGCCGAATCCCCAGCGCAACATCAAGGGCGGGGTGGTCGAGCGCGAGGCTTCGCTTCACGTGTCGAAGCTCATGATCGTGTGCCCCGAGTGCAACAAACCCACCCGGGTCCGCCACAAGACCCTTTCGGACGGGAGAAAGGTGCGCACCTGCGCCGCCTGCGACGGAGTGATCGACAAATGAGCCGCCTGGAAAAGCAATATCACGAGAGCATCCGACCCCAGCTGATGAAGGACCTCGAGATCGAGAACGTCTGGGCCGTTCCCCGCATCCAGAAGGTCGTGGTGAATATGGGCGTCGGCGAGGCGTCCCAGAACATCAAGCTCCTGGACGCCGCCATGGAGGAGCTCGCGGCGATCACCGGACAGCGGCCGGTGATGCGTCGGGCGCGGAAGTCCATTGCCGCCTTCAAGCTCCGCGAGGGGCAGCCGGTAGGGGCTACTGTGACCCTGCGGGGCAAGCGCATGTGGGAGTTCATCGATCGTCTGGTGAACGTGGCTCTTCCCCGCGTCCGCGATTTCCGCGGAGTTCCCACGAAGTCCTTCGACGGGCGCGGGAACTTCACCATGGGTCTCGAGGACCAGCTCATTTTCCCCGAGATCGATTACTCCCGGGTGAGCCAGAGCCGGGGGATGAACATTACTTTCGTGACCACTTCGCGGAACGATCAGGGGGCCCGAAGGCTCCTCGAGCTCCTGGGCTTGCCGTTCCGCCGCAACTAGATTCGACTGGGAGGCAAATACCTTTGGCCAGCAAATCCGCCATCGCCAAGACGCTGCGCAAACCGAAGTTCAAGGTTCGCGCGAACAACCGCTGCAACAGTTGCGGACGGCCGCGGGCGTTTCTGAGGAAGTTCAAGCTCTGCCGGCTTTGCTTCCGGAAGCTCGCCCTCGCGGGGGACATTCCCGGGCTGATGAAGTCCAGCTGGTGAGGAGAAGGGGAACAAGAAGATGACTAGCGATCCCATCGCCGACATGCTGACGCGGATCCGGAACAGCATGATGGCGCGCCACGAGAAAGTCGACATCCCCGCCTCCAAGCTGAAGGTGGAAGTCGCGCGGATCCTGAAGGAAGAGGGCTACATCGTCGGTTACAAGACGATCGAGGAAGGGCCCCAGGGCGTTCTGCGGCTCATGCTTCGCAGGACGACGGACGGAACCCGGGTGATTCAGGGCATCCAACGGGTGTCGAAGCCCGGAAGGCGCATCTACGTGAACAAGGACCAGATTCCGCGGGTCCAGGGCGGCCTCGGCATCAATATCATCTCTACCTCGAGAGGACTGATGACCGGGCGGCAGGCGATCCGCGAAGGCGTCGGCGGCGAGGTCCTGGCGAACGTCTGGTAGGGAACGAGGCGGGAACAACAATGTCTAGAGTAGGCGGAAAAGCGATCGCGGTCCCGAGCGGGGTCAAGGTGAAGCTCGGCGCCGATCGGATCGAGGTCGAAGGACCCAAGGGAAAGCTCGTGACGCTGCTTCCCCGCGGGATCAAGCTCGAGCAGGCGGACGGAGGACTGAAAGCCGTACGGGATCAGGAGTCGAAGGCGCTCAAGCCGTTCTGGGGCCTCGCCCGGAGCCTGGTCGCGAACGCGGTTCAAGGCGTCTCCACCGGATTCACCAAGGAGCTCGACATCGTGGGGATCGGCTACCGCGCCGCCGTCGAAGGACGAAAGGTGACGTTCGCCCTCGGGTACTCGCATCCCATCGAGTTCCCCATTCCGGACGGAATCGACATCAGGGTGGACAAGAACACCCATATCGTCGTGTCCGGAGCGGACAAGCAGCTCGTGGGTCAGGTGGCGGCCAACATCCGCGGTCTCCGCGTCCCCGACCCCTACAAGCAGAAGGGCATCCGCTATACCGGCGAGCAGTTGAAGAAGAAGGCGGGCAAGACCGGGGCGACCTAAGGATCCGCGGGAGCGAAACTATGAAGATTCACACCAAGACCGAAGCGAGGGGACGGATTCACCTTCGCATCCGGAAGAAAGTCGTGGGAACCGAGGCCCGGCCGAGGCTCGCCGTGTTCCGCAGCCTGAAGCACATCTACGTCCAGGTCATCGACGACGGCAGCGGCCGCACGATGGCCGCCGCCTCGAGCCGGGAAAAAGGCCAGACGGGCGGAGGAAAGAAAGAGGGCGCCGCGGGGGTGGGGAAGCTCATCGCCGGCCGGTGCAAGGAGAAGGGCATCGATTCCGTGGTCTTCGATCGCGGAGGATTCAAGTACCACGGTCGTATCAAGGCGCTGGCCGACGCCGCCCGCGAAGCGGGATTGAAGTTCTAAACCCGTAGGAGCGAGAAACTAAGAATATGGTGCGAGCAAAAATCGACGCTTCCGCGCTCGAGCTCAAGGATCAGGTGGTGAGCATTAACCGGGTCACCAAGGTCGTCAAGGGCGGAAAGAACCTCTCGTTCAGCGCCCTGGTGGTCGTCGGCGACGGCCGGGGAACCGTCGGCTACGGCCTGGGAAAGGCGAAGGAGGTCCCCTCCGCGATCCGGAAGGCCATCGAGATCGCGAAGAAGGGGCTCATCCGCGTGCCCCTTTCCGGCGTCACCATTCCCCATCAGGTAACGGGAGTCTACGGCGCCGGCCGCGTGCTCCTGAAGCCCGCGACCGAGGGAACCGGGGTCATCGCCGGAGGCGCGGTGCGCGCGGTGGTGGAAGCGGCGGGGATCAAGGACATCCTCACCAAATCGCTCGGAAGCGGCAATCCCCAGAACGTGGTGAAGGCCACGATCGCGGGGCTCATGGAGCTTCGGAGCCCGGAGTCGGTGGCGAAGATGCGGGGCAAGGACCTCGCGGAAGTTACGGGGTAGCCCATGCCGGAAAAGGATGCCAAGAAGACCCCGAAGTCCCCCAAGGCCGCGAAGGGTGGCAAGGAAAAGTCGGCCGCGAAGAAGAGCGGCGTCAAGATCAAGCTCGTCCGCAGCGTCATCGGGACCACTCGCTACCAGCGCGCGGTGGTCATGGGGCTCGGGCTGCGGCGCATAAACCACACGGTGGAGCGGGAGGATACTCCCGAGGTCCGTGGAATGATCGACAAGGTCAGTCACCTCGTCCAGATCGTAGAGGCGTGAGGCAAAACGTCATCATGAGTCTCGATTCACTGAAACCCGCGAAAGGCTCGATCAAGGCCAAGTATCGCGTGGGGCGCGGTCCCGGCTCCGGAAACGGAAAGACGGCGGGCCGCGGCCACAAAGGGGCGAAGTCCCGCTCGGGCTACTCCCGCAGGCGGGGCTTCGAGGGCGGGCAGATGCCCCTCATCCGGCGCCTTCCCAAGCGAGGCTTCACCAACATCTTCGCCCGGGAGGTGGCGACGGTGAACGTCTCCGATCTCGACCGCTTCCCCGAGGGCACGGTCGTGACCCCGGCGCTCCTC
Source organism: Acidobacteriota bacterium (assembly GCA_036820975.1). Classification (GTDB taxonomy): domain Bacteria; phylum Acidobacteriota; class Vicinamibacteria; order Marinacidobacterales; family SMYC01; genus DAISKN01. The sequence goes on from DAISKN010000111.1 coordinate 9,301, forward strand.
GTGCAGCACCGGGTGCTCCGCAAGAAGCACCAGACGGTGAAGATCCTGGGGAGCGGCGAGCTCACGAAGAAGCTCGTGGTCGAAGCCCATCAGTTCAGCGCCGGCGCCAAGGCGAAGATCGAGGCCGCCGGCGGCAAAGCCGAGGAGCTCAAAGGGTGATCGAGAGCCTCAAGAACATCTTCCGCGTTCCCGACCTCAGGAATCGACTGCTGTTCACTCTGGGGATGCTCGCCGTCTACCGGTTGGGAAACCACATTCCCACGCCCGGAGTCGACGCCCGAGCGCTCACCGAGTTCTTCGAGCAGAATCGCGGCACCTGGTTCGGGTTCGTGGACATGTTCTCGGGGGGTAACCTCTCGCGGGTGACGGTGTTCGCGCTCGGGATCATGCCCTACATCTCGGCATCGATCATCCTGCAGCTGCTCACCGTGGTCGTGCCCTACCTGGAGAAGCTCTCGAAAGAGGGAGAGCTCGGGCGCAAGAAGATCACCCAGTACACCCGCTACGGTACCGTGCTCCTGAGCCTGGTCCAGTCCGCGGGGATCGCGGCGTTCCTGCAGAAGACCGAGCTCACCGGAGGCTTGACGCTGGTCGCCAACCCCGGGATCGGCTTCACCCTGATGACCATCCTGACCCTCACGGCGGGCACGGTCTTCATCATGTGGCTCGGCGAGCAGATCACCGAGCGCGGCATCGGAAACGGGATGTCGCTCCTGATCTTCGCCGGGATCGTCGTGGGGTTCCCGGCGGCGATGGTTCAGACGCTGCGGAACATCTCGACCGGCGAGCAGACGGTCTTCGGCGTGATCCTGCTGCTGCTGTTCATGGTCGTCGTGGTGGGGGTGATCGTCTACGTGGAGCGGGCGCAGCGGAGGATTCCCGTCCAGTACGCGAAGCGCGTCGTGGGAAGGCGCACGTTCCAGGGGCAGCAGACGCACCTGCCGCTGAAGGTGAACACCAGCGGAGTCATCCCGGTGATCTTCGCGAGCTCGATCATCGCCCTCCCCCAGACGTTCGCCTCGATGTTTCCGGGAAGCCCGTGGATGTCGAACGTGGCTCAGCAGCTCGCCTGGGGGATGCCGCTCTACACTCTCCTCTACGTCGCCGGGATCATCTTCTTCTGCTATTTCTACACGGCCATCATCTTCAATCCCGACGACGTCGCGGACAACATGCGGAAGTACGGCGGCTACGTTCCCGGCATCCGCCCGGGGAAACGCACCGCGGAGTACATCGACAGCATTCTCACCCGGCTCACGTTCCTCGGCGCCCTCTACCTCGCGGGGGTCTCGGTGCTCCCGGAGTTCATGATCGCGGGTTTCCGCGTGGCGCCGATTCCGGTGATCGGGCCCTTTCTCGATTCGATCCTTCCTACCTGGATCACCAGCGGCCTCGGGGTGACGTTCTACTTCGGAGGGACCTCGCTCCTGATCGTGGTCGGGGTCGCCATGGACACCGTCCAGCAGATAGAAAGCCAGCTCATCATGCGGCACTACGACGGCTTCATGAAGCGGGGCCGCATCCGGGGAAGGCGCGGATAAGAAGGCGCGATGGTGAGACTCATTCTGCTGGGACCGCCGGGGGCGGGAAAGGGCACGCAGGCCCAGAAGCTCGCGGCGGAGCTCGGCATCCCCCATATCTCGACCGGGGTGATCCTGCGGGAAGCGGCGGAGACGGGAACGGAGCTCGGCAGGAAGGCCAAGGCGATCATGGATGCCGGACAGCTGGTGAGCGACGACATCATGCTCGGCATCATCCGGGACCGTCTCCGGGCCCCGGATTGCGCCAAGGGCTACATCCTCGACGGCTTCCCCCGCACCATCCCCCAGGCGGAGGGCCTCGACCGGCTCCTTTCGCGGAAGGCCGATCCCCCGGTGGTGATCGCCAATCTCGCGCTCGACGAGGAGGAGCTCCGACGGCGCATCGCCGGGCGGAGGAGCGAAGTGACCCGGTCCGATGACGCCGAGGAGACGGTTTTGAGCCGCTTTCAGGTGTATCAGGAGAAAACCCGGCCGCTTCTGGACTATTATGGGGACCGCGTTCGCTCCATCGACGGCAAGGGCAGCGTCCCGGAAATCTTCCAGCGTCTGACCGAGGTGTTGAAGGTGGCCGCGGGCCGAAGCCAGGAGGCATCGTGATCCGGCGGCGGGATGATCGCGAGCTCGAAAGGATGCACCAGGCGAACGCCATCGTGCTTTCGACCCTGGACGTCTTGAGGGCGGCCCTCGAGCCCGGGATCACGACGGCGGAGCTCGACCAGATCGCCGCCCGCGAGATCGCGCGCGAGGGGGCGACGCCGGCGTTCAAGGGGTACCGGGGTTTTCCCGCGAGCCTGTGCGTATCGGTGAACGACGAGGTGGTGCACGGTATTCCGTCGTCGAAGCGAAAGCTAGAAGAGGGAGACATCGTGAGCCTGGACCTGGGAGCGGTGGTGGACGGGTACTTTGGAGACAACGCCATTACCGCCGGGGTGGGGGAGATATCGAAAGAGGTGAAGAAGCTCCTGGAAGTCGCGGAGGCGGCGATGTACCGGGGAATCGACGCGGCGAAAGCGGGAAACCGGATCTCCGACATCGGTTTCGCGGTCTCGACCTACGTCGAGCGGCACGGCTTTTCGGTAGTGCGTGAGTTCGTCGGGCACGGCATCGGAAGGGCGCTCCACGAGGATCCGCCGGTTCCGAACTTCGTCCAGGCGGGCCGCGACCCCCGGCTCACCGCCGGGATGTGTCTCGCGATCGAGCCCATGGTGAACGAAGGCGGCCGGCACGTGAAGACGCTCGCCGACCGCTGGACGGTGGTGACGATGGACGGAAGCCGCTCCGCTCATTTCGAGCGGTCGGTGGCGATAACGGACTCCGGTCCCTGGATCCTGTCGGAGCCCCGGGCGGTATTCGAGGGTGTGAAGAGTGTCTAAAGAAGACGCGATCGAGGTCACGGCGACGGTAGTCGAGCCCCTTCCGAACGCGATGTTCAAAGTGGAGCTCGACAACAAGCACAAGGTTCTCGCCCATGTGTCGGGAAAGATGCGAAAGCACTTCATCCGTATCCTGCCGGGCGACAAGGTCCTGGTGGAGCTTTCGCCCTACGACCTCACGCGAGGACGCATCGTCTATCGCTACAAGTAGGTATTCGAGAGGATTCGAGAAATGAAAGTCCGGTCATCGGTGAAGAAGATTTGCACCAAATGCAAGATCATCAAGCGCGACGGAGTCGTGCGGGTGATCTGCGTCATCACCAAGCACAAGCAGCGACAGGGATAGCCAGTAAGAGAAGTCAGGAGAAATCATGGCACGTATCGCCGGAGTGGATCTGCCGCGGGAAAAGAGGGTCGAGATCGGCCTCACCTATATCTATGGAATCGGGCGCAACCGCTCCAACTCCATCCTGGGGAAGGCGGGGGTCGGCGCCGGCATCCGGGTCAAGGACTTGACCGAGGAGCAGGTGAGCCAGATCAGCAAGGTCATCGACTCCGAGGGCGGCGTCGAGGGAGATCTCCGCAAGGAGATCTCGATGAACATCAAGCGGCTGATGGACATCGGCTGCTATCGGGGGCTCCGGCATCGCCGCGGTCTTCCGGTCCGAGGCCAGAGGACCCATACCAATTCCCGGACGCGCAAGGGCCCGCGCAAGGGCACGATGAAGAAGTCGAGGTAAGCGTAGAGATGGCGAAGAAAGCAGCCAAGGAAGAAAAGAAGGGCAAGCGCAAGACCTTCAAGAAGAAGGAAAAGCGCACACTCCTCGCGGGGGTGGCCCACGTGCAGGCGACGTTCAACAACACGACCGTCACCATCACCGACCAGGAAGGCAACGTCGTGAGCTGGGCGAGCGCCGGAGGCCAGGGGTTCAAGGGCTCCCGCAAGGGAACTCCGTTCGCCGCCCAGCAGGCCGCGACGATGGCCGCTCAGGC
>DAISKN010000112.1:0-13199 GCA_036820975.1 Acidobacteriota bacterium
TCTGAAATCCCGCTTCGTGGCCGCCGGTGCTTCCCCGCCCGGGCGCCGGAAGGCTCAGGTGCTGGAAGAAGCGGGCGAACTTCAAGTGCTCCCCGGCGCGCGCCGTCGCCGAGAAAGAGTGATAGAGCGGGAGAAAGGAGAGAAGCGCGTCGTAATGCATCTCGCCCACGGCGACGACACGCGGATGCCGCCGCCGAAGCTCCTCGACGAGGAGGCGGGTACCCTGGTGCATGTCGGCGACGGGGTTGTTGATCCACCCGCCCACGATGTCGAGAAAGTAGGCGTCGGGACGGTAGCGCTCGATCGCGTCCGCGATCCGCTCCGTCAGGTAGCGCCGCCAGGATTCAACTCCGAGGTTCATGTACGAGAGCCAGCCGTCCTGATGGCGGTCGTTGTCCCAGTCGACCCAGTTCAGGTCCGAGCGGTCGCCGTCGATCTTCGCCGTGAACGCGTCGGCGAATCCCTCGAACACCGCTTGCCTCCGGTTCGCCGCGTTGGCGCCGAACATCGGCATCATGCGAAAGCCGAGATCCCGCCCTCCGGTGACGAGATCGGAGAAGCCCGCTTCCCCGCCCATGCGCTCCGCCGCGCGATAGAGCGGGTAGTCCCAGTAGTACCGCCCGTCCCAGGCGGAAAGGAGCACCAGCACCCGGCCCGCCGGGATACGCGTCGCCGCCCATTGCAGGATCTCGAGCATGCGGGCGTAGTCGTTGAAGACGTAGCCGGTGAAGTGCATCCCGTGGAGCGTGAGCACGAGCGAGATTCCGCGAAGCCAGTCGGGAGCGTCCTCGCGGCTCTCCCAACGGGGAATCCGGTAGGCGCGCTCGATGTGCTCGAAGTGCGGGCGCGCCGCGGCCTCGAGGGAAGTCGTCCTTCCGACGCGCCACCGCGGGACGCGGACCTCGCGCTCTTCTTTCCAGCCCTCCACTTCATGGACCGCTTCGACCCGGTAGGAGGTCTCCCCCGGCTGGAAGTAGAAGCGCTTGGTGCGGACGCGGTCGTCGAGCGACGAGAGGAAGAAGTACGCTCCGTTACTGCCTTCCGAGGCCTCGACGATCGCGAGGGGGGTCGTCACCCCCCGGGCCGAGCCCGGACCGAAGAGGTCGCCGCCGGAGAAGGGATAGCCGAGGAGCACCTCGTCGTCCGCGGGGTCGAAGAAGCTCTGGCCCGAGCCCGAGATTCTCCCCCGCGGCACGCCCCGAATCACGCTGGTGACGGCCTTGATCGGCCGTTGCATCTCGACCACCGAGTCCCACTCGACGGCATCCCCGGTCTCTCTCAAATGGGCCTCGAAACGCGCCCGGGCCGTCTCCTGCCCACCCGCCCAGACGAAGCGGTCGCAATCGATGCGGACGCCTTCGCCTTCGTCCGTGACCTTCATCGCCGACGAATCGAGCCCGTAGGCGTTCTCGTGGGTGAATACCAGAAAGCCGATCCTCAACCCTCCGATCTCGACGGACGGTTCCGGGAAATCGAAGCTGAACTTCATGAAGGAGCGGCCCCGCGGCGGGACGTGGACGCCGCTGGTGGAAGTCAGAGGAAGGACGTCAGCCATCCCGGAATCATAGTAGATCTCCCGTTTGGGGGAACCGAAGGGGCGTGCCTATGATGGGGCTACGCCGCCCAAGGAGAGCTGACATGAGAACGAGAATGGGACTCGTCGCGGCCTTCCTCGCCCTTCTCGCGTCCTCCGTCTATCCGGGCCCCGAGGTCCGCCTCCAGGGCTACGCCGAGTACCGCCTCGGCCCGGCCCTCGTCGTCGACGGCCAGCGCGTCGTCGCCGATTCCAACACCCGGATCGAGGGCGGAAAGGGACGCGGCCTCTCGGGAATCCCTCTCGGATACGAGGTCAAGGTCAAAGGCTCTCGAAGAAGCGACGGCTCCATCCTCGCGACGCGGGTCGAGGCGAAGCGGGACGGCATGGCGATGTTCGAATCCGACGTCATCTCCGCCACGAACGAGGTCGAGCGGGTGTGGGTCCGGGCGGGGGCCATGTACTCCGAGGGCCCGCGTGGACGACGAGAGACCATCGGTGAGATCGTCGAAGAGGGACCCGAAGTCGAGAGGGTGCGGCGCGTCATGGCGCGGCTGGTTCCGCCCCACGTGAAGACCACGGACCTCCGGGTCCGCGTCGTGGACACCGAGGAGTGGAACGCCGCGGCGATGGGGAACGGGGCCATCTGGGTCTACCGCGGACTCCTGGAGGAGATGACCGACGACGAGCTCTCGATCATTCTGGGACACGAGCTCGCCCACTACACCCACGAGCACTCCCGGCGCGGGGCGAAGAGCGCCATGTGGGGCCAGCTCGCCGGCATGGCGGGCATGGTGGGCGCGGGCTCGATCGAGAGCCGCACCGGACGCCAGGCGGCCACCCTGGGAGCGCTCCTTTCGGTCTCCGCCTGGCAGAGCGGCTACAGCCGCGACCTCGAGGACCAGGCGGATCGAGTCGGCCTCCGCTACGCCCACGAGGGCGGCTTCGACGTTTCCCGGGGCCCGGCCCTCTGGAAGAAGTTCCGCAAGAAGTACGGCGAGGACAGCGCCATGACCAACTTTCTCTTCGGAAGTCACTCCCGCCCCTCGGACCGGATACGGAACCTGGAGCGCGAGCTCGCGCTGAACTATCGCAACGAAACGAACTAGTTGCGGTAGGATGTTCCTCTTCTCGTAACGGAGTGGAGGAACGATGAGACGTCACTGGATTGCCCTGGGGTTGACCCTTTCCGGCGGCCTCGCCTGGGCGCAGACTTCGGACTACGACCGCGAGATGCGCGATCTCGCCTCGCGTCCCGAGATACAGAAAGCCTTTCAGATCATCGTCGAGCTCGAGCCCCAGACGGAGAAGGACCTCGTCGAGCTCACCGAGATCCCGGCGCCTCCCTTCAAGGAAGACAAGCGCGCCGCCCGCTACGCCGAGATGCTCCGCGATGCGGGAATGCCCGAGGTCGAGATCGACGCAGTCGGCAACGTGATCACCCGCTTTCGCGGAACGTCGGGGAGCGAGACGGTGGCGGTCGTCGCCCATCTCGACACCGTGTTCCCCGAGGGCACCGACGTGACCGTCCGGCGGGAGGGCAATCGCATGGTGGCGCCCGGAATCGGCGACGACACCCGGGGGCTCGCCCTGATGCTCACCGTCGTCCGGGCGATGCTCCGCTCCGGAGTCAAGACTCGGGGCGACATCCTCTTCGTCGCCTCCGTCGGCGAGGAGGGCCTCGGCGACCTCCGCGGAGTGAAGCACCTGTTCCGGGAGGGAGGCCCCAGGATCCATCAGTTCATCGCCGTCGACGGCGGCAGCACGGACCGGGTGCTCAACAAGGCCATCGGATCCTATCGGTACAAGATCACTTTCAAGGGCCCGGGCGGACACTCCTGGGGCGCTTTCGGACTCGGCAACCCCGCGCACGCGCTATCGCGGTTCATCTACCACTTCGACGAGGAGGCGGGCGAGTTCGTGATCACGGGTCCGAGGACCTCCTACAACATCGGGCGCATCGGCGGCGGTACCTCGGTGAACGCCATCCCCTTCGAGAACTGGGCGGAAGTCGACATGCGATCCGAGGATCCGGAGCAGCTCAAGAAGATCGACGCCATCATGAAGAAAGCCGTCGATCGCGCGCTCGAAGAGCAGAACGAGAGGAAGCGCCGGGGCGATCCGCTCGAAGTCGTGGTCGAGATGCTCGGAGACCGGCCGTCGGGAACGGTCGACCCCTCGTCCACCCTTATCCAGCGGGCCCTGGCCGCGACCCGCCACTTCGGCGTCGAGCCGCAGCTCGAGACCGGGTCGACCGACGCGAACGTGCCCATCTCGCTCGGAATCCCCGCGACCACCATCGGGCGGGGTGGAGACGGGGAGGGCGCCCATTCGCTCCACGAGTGGTGGGAGAACGTCGACGGCCATCTCGGCATACAGAAGGCGCTCCTGCTGGCGGTGGCTTGCGCGGGAATCGCCGAGTAGAATTAACCCAAGGACCATCGCGAGCGGAGCGTCCGCCTTCGCGCGAAGCGCTTCGGCGAAACCGCGCCGGAGCCCATAGGGCGAAGGCGGGAGCCACCGGGAGAAGGGATCTGCGAGCAGCGGGGCCTGGAGGGCCCCTCCTCCCCGCGCGAGGAGCGCGGGGAGCGAGAGACCGGAAGAACGGATTCTGCGAGCAGCGGGGCCCGGAGGGCCCCTCCTCCCCGCGCGGGAGCGCGGGGAGCGAGCACCCCGAAGAGGGGCGCGAGCATTAAGAAAAGATGCTGGACGAGCTCAAGGATATCGAGCGCGAGCTGGAGCGCCTGAAGAAGCGGGTGCGCCGCATTATCCAGCTCCTCGAGAAGCGCCAGGTGCGCCTCATGGCGCTCGGCAAAGAGGAAGTCTTGAGCGAGGTGGGCTCGCGCACGCTACCCGCGACCGACATCGCCGAGCTCATGGCGTCCGCCGACAAGCCCCGGAAGAAACCGTAACTTGCCGGATCGCATCACCGGGCGACCGTTCGCGACCCGCTCCGAAGTCCTCGCGCGGAACGGGATGGCCGCGACGAGCCAGCCGCTCGCGACCCAGACGGCGATCGACGTCCTCAAGAAGGGCGGGACGGCGATCGACGCCGCCATCGCCGCGAACGCCGTCCTTGGACTCGTCGAGCCCACGGGCTGCGGCATCGGGGGCGATCTCTTCGCCATCGTCTGGAGCGCGACCGGGCGAAGACTCCTGGGACTCAACGCGAGCGGCCGCTCCCCCCGGGGCCTCACGATGAAACGGCTCCGGGAGCTCGGTGTCAGCAGGATCCCGAGCTTCGGACCGCTTTCGCTCTCGGTGCCGGGGGCGGTCGACGGATGGTTCGAGCTCCATTCGAGGCTCGGGAAGCTCCCGATGAAAGAGCTCCTCGAGCCCGCGATTTCCTACGCGATCGACGGATTCCCCGTGAGCGAGATCATCGCCGAGGCCTGGGCGGCGAACGCTCGGGGGCTGTCGGGTTTCCCGGGCTTCGCGGAGACGTACCTCGTGGAGGGACGCGCTCCGAAGAAGGGCGAGATCTTCCGCAACCCGAACCTCGCGGCGACTCTCCGGAAGATCGCCGGCGGAGGCCGCGGGGAGTTCTACCAGGGTGCGATCGCCGAGAGAATCGAGTCGTTCGTCCGGGACGCCGGTGGATTTCTGACACGCCGCGATCTGGCGGAGCATCGGTCGGAGTGGGTCGAGCCGGTCTCGGCGAGCTACCGGGGATTCGACGTCTGGGAGCTTCCCCCGAACGGCCAGGGGATCGCCGCGCTCCAGATCCTGAATCTGCTCGAGGGGTTCGACCTGCGCGGGATGGGATTCGGCACGGCTCCCCATCTCCATCACTTCGTGGAAGCGAAGAAGCTCGCGTTCGAGGATCGCGCGAGGTTCTACGCCGACCCCGATTTCGCGAAAGCGCCCGTCGACGAGCTGATCTCGAAGGACTATGCCGCGCGACGGCGCCGACTCATCTCCTCCAGCAAGGCTGCCCTGGAGCAGAAGCCGGGAGATCCTCTCCTTCGGACCGGCGACACCGTCTACCTGACCACGGCGGATCGCGAGGGCAACATGGTCTCGCTCATCCAGAGCAACTTCCGCGGCATGGGAAGCGGCCTCTGTCCGGTCGGCCTCGGCTTCGGGCTCCAGGACCGGGGGGAGCTCTTCAGCCTCGAGGAAGGCCACGCGAACGTCTACGCCCCGGCGAAGCGCCCCTTCCACACCATCATTCCGGCCTTCATCACCCGCGAGGGAACGCCGTTCCTCAGCTTCGGGGTCATGGGCGGCGACACCCAGCCTCAGATGCACGCGCAGATCGTGATGAACCTCGTCGATTTCGAGATGAATCTCCAGGAGGCGGGCGACGCACCCCGGATCCTCCATTCGGGCTCGTCCGATCCCACGGGGGGAAGGATGCGCGACGGCGGAGAGGTCCACATCGAGAGCGGTTTTCCGGCCGAGGCGATCGATGATTTGCGGCGGTTGGGCCACCGACTGACGCCGGCCCCCGGCGCGTTCGGCGGCTATCAGGCGATCGGGGTTGACACTGCGAGCGGCGTCTACTACGGTGCGTCGGAATCCCGGAAGGATGGTCAAGCCGCCGGGTACTGAGGTGCCCGTGTCCATCTGCAGGTTCCATTTCGAGTTTCGGGGTACGGGGGAAGCGCTCGTCGAGAACATCCGCACTCACGTCGTTCGCGCCGGCGGAGAGTTGACGGGCTCGGCGACGGCCGGCGCGTTTTCGCTTTCGACGCCCGTCGGGGCTTTCCGCGGGGACTACACGATCTCGGGACAGACGATCTTCCTCGAGGTCGCCGACAAGCCGTTCTTCGTCCCCTGCGGAGCAATCGAAGCGCGGCTCGCGGCCTACGTCAAGGAGTCCTCATGACCCGGACCATCCTCCTCTCCGCGCTCGTTCTCGCCGCGGTCTCCGGCTGCGCCCCGCCGGAGCCGACGGCGACGACCGGTACCGCCGACGAGGCGGCGACCGTCCTCGCCGTCACCCACGCCCGAATCTACCCCGTCTCGGGTCCGCCCATCGAGGACGGAACGCTTCTCGTGCGGGACGGGAAGATCCTCGAGGTCGGAAGCGGCATCGCCGTTCCCGAAGGAGCCGGCGTCCTCGATGCCAGGGGAAAAAGCCTGATCCCGGGTCTCGTCGAGAGCCACTCTCACATGGGCTTCAAATGGCTCAACGTGCCCGCGATGGGCCGAAACAACAACGAGTTCCGGAACCCCGTCAACGCGGAGGTGCGGGCCATCGACGGCCTGACCTCCCACGACGCCGCGTTCGCGCTCTCGCTCGCCGCCGGGGTCACGACCATGAACATCACCACCGGAAGCCGGGTGCCGAACAGCGGGCAGGCGGTGGTGGTGAAGCTCCGGGGCGGATCCATCGAGGACATGTACTTCGCCGAAGGCGGAATGAAGTTCGCCATCCGGGTCGCCGACGAGCGGCCGGGTTTTCCGCGGACCACGGAAGCGGTGAAGGAGCTCCTCGCCTCGGAGCTCCGATCGGCGCACGCCTACCTCGACGCGCAGGCGGCGGCGGCCTCCTCGGGCGCGGCCCCTCCCCCGCGGGACCTGACGCTCGAGGCCTTCGGACGGCTCCTGGAGAAGAAGATGGTCGTCGGAGTCCACGCCCACGGCGAAGAGGACATGCGGCACGCGATCGCGCTGAAGAAGGAGTTCGACCTCGATCTCTACATCCACCATGCGCAGGGCACCGCTTCCCTCGTCGATGAGCTCCTGGAGGCGAACGTTCCCGTCAGCTTCGGTCCCATCCTTCCGTTCATGAACGAGGAGGACCCGGTGCTCGAAGGACCGATCCGCCTCGCCGAGCGAGGGGGGAAGGCCTCGTTCCATCAGGACCATCCCGACGGCCACCAGTACTTCCTCCGCCACGACGCCGCGCTCTTCGTCCGCAAGGGAATGCCCGAGGACCAGGCGCTTCGAGCCCTGACGGTGAACCCCGCGGCGCTGTTCCACATCGAGGGCCGCATCGGGACCCTCGAGCCCGGAAAGGACGCGGACTTCGTCCTTCTGGAAGGCCCCCCTCTCGACTACGAGAGCCTCGTCACCCACGTGTTCATCGAGGGACGCCTGGTCTTCGATAGAGCTCGAGGGTTCAACGTGTTCGGCGAGAGAGTCCCCGAAGGCTGGTGACGATCATGAAACGCGTCCTCTTCGCCCTCGCCCTCCTGCCGGCCGCCGCATCCTTCGCGCAGGAGCAGCCGGTCGCCATCGTGGGCGCCACGATCCTGACGGGAACCGGAGAGACCGTAGAGAACGGTACCCTGGTCTTCCGCGGAGGAAAGATCGAATCGATCTCCGCTGGCTCGCCCGCTCCCGAGGGAGCTTCGACCATCGACGGCAACGGCCTCTTTCTCACTCCGGGTCTCATCGATGCCTACTCGGGGTTCGGAATCCAGGGGGACGACTGGGATCGGGAGAACGTGCTCGCGCCCGGGCGTGACGTTCTGGAGCGCTTCGAGCCGCAGAACGATCCCCTCTGGCTCCGGAGCGGCGTGACCACGACCTACGTCGCTCCCGGAGGCGAGAACCTTCTCGGGGGCTACGGCGCGGTGGTGAAGCTGACGGGCGCCGTGGTTCGGGAGCGAGCGGCGCTCGCCGCGTCCTTCGGCGAAAGCGTTCTCGGCGCCTTCGACGCCTTCGACGTTCCGACCACCCGTCAAGGCATGATAGGCCTGCTCCGCCAGACGTTCGTTCGCGCGCGGGAGGACTCGCTCCTCGGCGAGGGGGGTGAGGCGGTCGGCGCCGTCCTGGCGAAGGAGATTCCGCTCCATGCCCTGGTCAACACCCCGGACGACATCCTGACCGCGATTCGCTTCGCGAAGGAGTTCGACGCCCGCCTGGTGCTGGTCTCCGCGATGGGAGGGCATCAGGTGGCGGCCCACGTCGCCGCCGCGGCGGTGCCGGTGATCGTCGCTCCCAGCATCATCGGCATCGGCGACGGCGGACCGTACGAGGCAGTCGCCCACAGTCCCGCGACCGCCGCGCGGCTGCGGGACGCGGGAGTCGCCGTGGCGCTCGCGACCTTCGCCCGCGGCGGCCGGTCGGTAGCGCTCGAAGGCGTCATGGCGAAAGCCCACGGCCTCTCGATGGAAGCCACGCTTGCCGCCGTGACCCGCGATGCGGCGGCCATCCTCGGGGTCGGCGATCGCCTCGGGACCCTGGAGGCCGGCAAGGACGCCGACCTGGTGCTCTGGAAGGAACAACCCGTGAGCACCTGGGCGCGGACTCAGCGGGTCATCGTCGACGGCATCACCCGGTTCCAGCGTTGAACGAGGGGAGCGCGCATCAATCATCAATCAAGGAGAGAGACCGATGCCCACCGTACTGGCATTCCTGCTGGCAGCGGCTCAGACGGCCGTGACGCCCAACCCCGCCATCGACCTCACGAGACCGGCAACCGACGTCCTCGCGTCGGCGATCGCGGCGACCCTGAAAAACGCGCCTCCGAACTCGGTCTCCGACCGGGCGATTCGAGTCGTCGACATGGGAGGCTACAACGTCGGCATCTACGTAGTGAACCGGCCGAAGGCCACGGTTCAGGGCGCCATCCTTCACGACAACCGGATTTCAGAGATCTACTACATGCTCGAGGGCGCGGGGACGCTCGTGACCGGCGGCAAGCTGGTCGATCCCGAACGCGCGCCCGCAGACAGCCGAGTCGTCACGGAAATCAACGGCCCGAGCATTTTTGGGAGCCGCATCGAGGGCGGCACGAGCCGCAGAATCGCGAAAGGTGACGTCGTCCTCATCCCGGGGGGCACGCCCCACTGGTGGAGCGAACTGGAAGCGGATACCGCCTATCTCGTCGTGAGGCCGGATCCCGACGATCTCTTGAAGACCAAGTGAACGGCTAGACTTCCTGCCGTCGAGGCCGCCGGGAAAAGAGTTTCTTCGCGAGGAAGTACACGGCGACGAACACCACGCCGAGGGCGACCAGGGGCACCAGGATGGCGAGCGCGGCGAACGCGAACGCCACCGCGGCTTCCGCGGTCGAGAAAACGGGATTCGCGAGACCGCCGGTCGTTACCGTCGACGCGCCCCGCATCAGCGCGGTCGCGCCGCTCACGATGCCCGCGACTCCCCCGCCCCCGATGATCGCGAGGCTCCATTTGAGGAACGGATCGACCTCGGTGAGGGCCGAAGCGGTGACCACCGTCCCCGCCACCACCGCCGCGGGCCCCGAGATGGTGTCGAGCAGGTTGTCGACCCAGGGAACGTAGTAGGCCGCGATCTCGAGAACGGTCGCCGAGGCGAAAGCCACGAGCGCCGGCAGAGTTCCGATCCAGTGAAAGCCGCTCGAGAGCTCGAGATAACCCGTGTACGCGGCCACGCTCATCACCAGGAGAGGCACGAAGACGCGGAAGCCGCAAGCAGCGGCAAGGCCGATCCCGATCGCGAAACTCACCAGATGATCCATCGCAAGCTCCATTACCAACCAGTTTCCGTCAATGGGACCGCCGCTTCAAGTGCCACACCGTCGACACCGCTTACGCGCTGGAGGGAGAGCAACTCGACGAGTGATGTTATTCGCTCTCAAAGGGTTAGAAGACTCCACCGACGCGGGACAGGATGCGGGCGTCGGGACGCTTTACGAGTCCGCTCCGCCCGCAGCCTCAGCCCTGAGCTCAAGTCGTTGTATCCCCGTCAGATGTGATCTTCAGCACGTTTCTTGCAAACGCTGCGTTCAATGTCCTTCCGTCCCGCAGATCTCAAAAGGAGTTGGACCATGGGAGTGCTTCCAAGGCGTTGCCTGCTCGTTCCTCTCTCGCTCGCAGGCGCTCTCTCGTCGGCAAGTATCGTGAGCGCCCAGTTCAATCCGATACTCGAGTGGTCCTGGACCTCGAGCGCGGTGAATCCGACCGCGTTGAACGTCATGATGACGCCCTCGGTCATCGACCTCAACGGGGACGGAATTCCCGACGTCGTCTTCGCGTCGACCGCATCCACGGGTGGGGGGTTGGTCGAGGTGGGGTTCCTGCGCGCCCTCAACGGCAACAACGGCTCGGAGATATTCACGGTCAACGCCCCAATGGTGAACACCGCATCCTCTATCGCGACCGGCGATATCGATCTGGACGGACGTCCCGAGATCATCGCCTGCGGCACCGGCGGTAACACCCTCATCGCCTTCGAGCACGATGGCACTTTCAAATGGCAGAGCGCCCCGCTCGAGTCGATCCACTGGGGCGCCCCGTCGATCGCCGACCTGGACCAGAATGGAGTTCCCGAGATCGTCGTCGGCCGTCAGGCTTTGAACAGCAACGGGGTCGTCTTGTGGACCGGAACCGGCACCAACGGAGGAGGCACTGTGGGCCCCTTGTCCCTGGTCTCCGACATCGACCTCGACGGCAGCCCCGAGGTCGTCGCCGGAAGAACCGTCTATTCGTCGACGGGCGCCATCGAGCATCAGAATCCGGGCATTCCCGATGGAACCAACGCGGTCGCGAACTTCGACGCCGATCCCGAGGCCGAGGTGGTCCTGGTCGCGGGCGGCCAGGTGTGGCTGCTCGAGCCTACGATGGCCGTAATCTGGGGTCCGGTAGCGATTCCTGGAGCCGGCAACGGCGGCCCGCCCACCATCGCCGACTATGACGGCGACGGACAACCCGAGATAGGGGTCGCCGGAGCGTCCCGGTACACGGTGTTCGAGACCAACGGCACCGTGAAGTGGGCGGCGATCGTGCAGGACGGAAGCTCGAACCGTACCGGCTCGTCGGTTTTCGACTTCGAGGGGGACGGCGCCGCGGAGGTGGTATACGGCGACGAGCTCCGCCTATGGGTCTTCCGGGGGACGGACGGGGCCGTTCTCTTCCAGACCCCCAAGAGCTCCTGCACCTGGCACGAGTATCCCCTGGTCGCCGACGTCGACGGCGATGGGGACGCGGAGATCCTCGGAGTCGGCAACAACAACTGCGGCTACGGCCCTCAGAGAGGCATCTACGTCTGGGGCGATCCCGACGAGGAGTGGGTGCTGACGCGTCCGATGTGGAACCAGCACACCTACCACATCACCAACGTCAACGTGGACGGCTCGATTCCCGTAATCGAGCAGAACAACTGGCAGGTTCCTGGATTCAACAACTTCCGTCTGAACGAGTTCGGCCAGTTCGAGGGCCCTCCCTGCGACGTCGATGCCAACCGTCAGGTGGATCGCAACGACATCAACGCCATCTTCGCCGCGCGGAACCAGCCGGCGATCCCGGGCGACGCCCGGGATTACGACGGGGATGGAATCATCACGGTCAAGGACGCGCGGGCCTGCGTGCTCCAGTGCACGAATGCCAACTGCGCGCCTTAGCAGGTTTCTAGCTTGGGGGAAATCATGAAACGCCTATTCGTTCTCGTTATCGTGCTCGCGGCGCTCGTAACCGCCGCGCCCGCCCGCGCCATCACCATCGGATTCAGTCCCTCGTCGCAAACCGTCGACGTAGGGGATTTGGTGTTCGTCGACGTCGTCGTTTCGGGCCTCGACGCCTTCGAGGAGATCGTGGCCGCGTACGACCTGGACGTCACCTACAACCCGGCGATCGTTTCCGCGACCGGCGTCGTTTTCGGCAACGCCCTGGGTGACGAAGCGCTCTTCGAAGTATTCAACGACTTCGACATCCTCACGCCGGGAAGAATCGACTTCGCGGCAGTCTCCTTGCTCGACGACCAGGACGTCAATGCTCTCCAGGGGGATTCCGTGGTCCTGGCGACGCTCTCGTTCATCGCGTTGAACCCGGGGACCACGCCCCTCATCTTCGACCCGGTCACGACCCCGAGCATTCTCATCGTGAGCTTCGGAGCCATTCCCCCGGACCCGGTCGACGCGCTCTCCGGGGAGATCATCGTGCGCGGGCCTGTCCAGACGCCGGAGCCCTCGACCCTCTGGCTCGGGCTCGTCGGTCTTCTCGCGGCCCGGAAGCTCCGGCGGAGGCGGGTTCTCTAGAAACCCGGAACCGAGAGCTCCGGCATCGGCGACGCCTGGAAAAGACGCCGGCAGGGTTTCGCGATCCAGCTCGCCACCGTGGTCGCTCGCTGAATTCGCGCGCTGTCGGTCGCGATTCCCGTGTTCGCGTACATCTGACGGTAGAGCTTCGAGATGAGGACGAACGCGAGACGGGACTTGAGAGTCGGAGTACACCGGGATCGCTTCCAGATCGCGGAGAGGCTGTAGAACCGGTCCCACACATCCTGGGTGCGCGCCTTGATCTCGTCCTGAGACAGAACGGGGTGCGGCGTGTAGAGCTTCGGCCGGAGGTGCTGGGGGATCAGCCAGTGCCGCGTGAGCGGGATGCCCGCGATGCGGGTTTCGTCCTCGCTCAGAGAATCTTCCCACTTCTTGAAGTCCAGAGTGCCGGGGAAGGGCGTCATCATCACGAACTGGGCGAAAGTCAGATCCGCCTTCTGCGCGAGCGTGGCCGTGGCCTCGAACGTCTCCGGGCGGTCCGTCGGAAGCCCGAAGATGAACGAGCCGAGCACGTGGACTCCAGCCTTGCGGATGGTGCGAAGCCTCTCGACGAGCTCGTCGCCCGAGACGTTGAAGTCCTTGTAGACTGACTTCAGCCCCTCGGGGGTCACGGACTCGACGCCGACCAGCGCTCCCTTGATGTTGGCGGCGCGCATCGCTTCCAGAAAGTCGGGGTCCTCGGCGACCTCCATCGTGATTTGAGTGAAGAACACCATGTCCCGTGGGAGCTTCGCC
>DAISKN010000113.1:0-1936 GCA_036820975.1 Acidobacteriota bacterium
GAGCGCCGCCGGCGGGCCGGGCTCGCCCGGCGGGGGTAGTGACGCGAGGACCCGATCGAGAACGCCGAGGGCCTCTTTCATTTGGCCGGAGTCGGCGCCGGACAGGTCTCTTTCCTCCCCCGGATCCTCCTCGAGGTCGTAGAGCGCGTGGTTTCCGAGGCTGTTCCAGAGGAGCTTGTGGTGGCCGAGATACAGCGCGCGCCACGAGCCCTCGGGGCTCATGAAGGCGAGAGGGTTCACTTCCGCGAGGAGCGGGCGCCAGCTCCGCTCTCGAGAAAGCCCGACACCTTCAAGAACCAGGGAGACCACGTCCACGTGGTGTACCGGCTGGGCGCTTCGTCCCGGGGCAACTTCGTCCCCGGGATACTTGACGAGAAACGGCACGCGTATCTCCTCCTCGAAGAGAGACGCCCCGTGGCCCATCTTCCCGTGCTCCCCCAGGAGCTCTCCGTGATCCGCGGTCACCAGGATCAGGCTGTCGTCGAAGAGGCCATCTGCCTTCATACCCTCGAGGAATCGCCCGAGGTGATGATCCATGTAGAGAATCTCCTCGTCGTATCGGTCGGCCGGCTCCATGCCGAAGGTTCCGCCGAATGGAGAAGGCGCCTCGTAGGGACCGTGAGGATCGAAATAGTTGAGGAAGAGAAAAAAGGGTCCGTTCGTTCTCTGGAGGATCCCGAGGGCGGAGGCCGTCACTTCGCTCGCGAGCCGGCCGTTGACGTCGCCGATACCTTCGTCGTCGTACGTCTCGAAGCCGCGACCGAGACCGAACACCCGCTTCATCCACGGGCCGCCGACGACCGCCGCGGTGCGGTAGCCCTGCTCCCGGAGGAGGAGTGCCAGCGTCGTCTCACCGGGCGGAAGCCCGGAAGCGCGGTACTCCGCCCACTCTTCTGGTCCTTCGATCGCCTGCGTCAGACGGAGAGGACCTTCGGGATCGTAGTCGGCGCCGTGGCTCGAGGGGAGCCTGCCGGTGAAGATCGAAGCGTGCGAGGGAAGGGTCCAGCTCGAGGCGGCGACGGCGCGATCGAAGACTACGGAGCGCGCGGCGAGGGCGTCGAGGTTCGGCGACGTCTTTCGAGAATAGCCATAGCAGCCGAGCCGGTCTCGACGGGTGGTGTCGAGGGTGATCAGGACCACGGAGGGTCTCTCCACTCCGCCACGGCAGCGGGGAAGACCGAGGGCGACTCCCGCGAGGAGAAGGTCGCGGCGGGAGAGCTTCACGATCCGCGTTTTCCGTCGAGCGCCGCCAGGTTCCTCCGGGCGCCCTCGTGATTGGGAGCGAGCTCGATCGCTTTGCGGAAGCTTTCCGCCGCCTCGCCGAACCTGCCCTCGCGGGCGAGCGCCGCGCCGAGGTTGTTGTGGGCGTCGGGGTTCATGGGCTCGATCGCCGCCGCGGCACGGAAGTGCTCGAGCGCCGGCGCGGTCGCCCCGGCCTGAGACAGCGCGAGACCGAGGTTGTTGTGCGCCTCGGCGAGCTGGGGGTTGATGGCGAGAGCAGTCTCGAACTTCTCCACCGCTTCCCGGATTCGGCCGGCCGAGGCGAGCGCTACGCCCCAGCTGTTGTGCGCCTCGGCGTAGCCCGGAGCGAGCTCGACCGCGCGACGGTAGCTCACGGTCGCCTCCTCGTACTCTCCCTTGGCCGCGAGGGCGAGTCCGACGCTGTAGTGGGCCTGGGGATTCTCCGGCACGAGACGCAGGGACTCGCGGAAACGGTCCACCGCCCGGTCCAGATCCCCGAGCCGCGCTAAAACCAGACCGAGGCTGTAATGGGTCTCCGCCCGGTCGGGGTTCAAGGCCAGCGCCTTCTCGAACGCGGCGTAGGCCTCGTCGATCTGATTCGAGTTCGCGAGGGCGAGCCCCAGGTTGTACTGCGCCTCCTCGTCGTCAGGCTCGATGCGAACCGCCTCTCGAAGGTGCTCCGCCGCCTTCGCGA
>DAISKN010000113.1:1946-13164 GCA_036820975.1 Acidobacteriota bacterium
CCGCGGGGCAGACGGCGATGCGCCAGGGGAGCTTCGCGAAGGCGGCGCATCGCCGTCTGCCCCGCGGAGAAACGGGCCGCGGCGTACTCCGGTCTTAGGACGAGGGCGCGCTCGAAGCGCTTCGCCGCTTCCTCGAGATCTCCGCGCTCCATCAGCACCACACCCCAGTTCTGCTGCAGCCGGGCCTCGTCGATCGGGAGCCCAGACGCCTCCTCGAGCTTCGCCACTGCCTCGTCGTGTCTTCCCTCGCGGCTCAGCGCGACGGCGAGGTCCACGAGAGCGTCGCCGTCGGCCGGCGCCAGAGCCGCGGCTTCCCGGAAGTGGACGAGAGCCTGCGTCGAATCGCCGAGGGTGAGAAGGAGCCGGGCCATCTCCCCGTGAGTCGAGCTCGACCCCGGGTCGAGGCGCAGCGCGGCTCGATAGAGATCGAGCGATTCCCCGGAGCGGCCCTGTTTCGCGCGAACGCCGGCGAGGGCGGCATGGGCCTCGGCGGCGCCGGGGTGGATGCGGATCGCTTCCGCGAGCTCCCGCTCGGCGTCCTCGAGCCGCCCGCGATTCAGGTACGCCACTCCCAGATTGATATGGGCGAGCGCGTTCTCGTCGGTGACCCTCAACGCGTGCTCGAAGAGAGTGACCGTATCGCGCCAGACTCGCACCTGCGCCGAGGCGACGGCCGCGAGCGCCAGGAGACACGCGATCCCGGCGGCGAGGAACGCAGCGCGCGGGATCGAAACGCGTTTCGCGACCTCGGTGAAGCCGAAGGCGACCATGATGCTCAGTCCGATGTAAGGAAGATAGGTGTAGCGGTCGGCCATGGCCTGCTGTCCCACCTGAACGAGGCCGATGACGGGGACGAGCGTTCCCAGGTACCAGAGCCAACCGACGGGAAGGAACCGGAGACCGTCGTTTCTGCGGGCGAGCGCGATCGCGATCAGAGTCGCGGCCGCGAGCGCGGCGAATGCCGCTGCCGGCTGCCACCCCGGGATGCCGTCTCCAGGGTGCGGGTAATACGCAGAAAGCCGGGCGGGCCAGAACAGTTTGCCGATGTAGGCGACGTAGGCGACGAGTGCGTTCGCGACGCGAACGCCCAAGGTGTAGGTCTGGAGGGGCTGAACCGCGCCCTCCGCCCGCTGCGCGAAGAACGTGACGACGCTCGAGAGGGCGACGAGGACGAAAAGAGGCGTCTTCTCGAGGACGAGCCGTCCGACCGACGTCTTGCCGAGTCGCCCGAGCGGCCAGACGTCCAGGAGCAGGAGAACGAAAGGCAGGGTGACGAGCATCGGCTTCGACATGAGGCCGAGCGCGAGAAACAAGGCCACAAGCGCGAGCCGACGGGGCACGGGCCTCTCCGCGTAGAGAACGTAGGCCCAGAGAGTGAGCATCCAGAAAAGCGCGCTCAAGACGTCCTTCCGCTCCGCCGCCCAGGCTACCGATTCCACGTGCGTCGGGTGGAGGGCGAAGATCGCCGCGATGAAGGCGCTCGCTCCCAACGCCCCGGTCATGCGCAGGAACGCGTAGAAGAGGAGAACGGCGCTCGCGACGTGCAGGGCGAGGTTCACTCCGTGCAGCGCCGGGGCGGAGAACCCGAAGAGCTCGTACTCGAGCATGTACGAAAGCCACGTCAGCGGGTACCAATTCGCGCCGTAGGATTCCGTGAAGGCCCAGCGAAGACCCTCTGCGCCGAGACCCAGCTTCAGGTTCGAGTTCTGGGTGATGTAGTAGTCGTCGTCGTACTCGACGAGCTCGTTCTCGAAGACGGGGAGATAGACCAGAACGGTCAGAAGAGCGAGCGCCAGGGCGACGAGCTCCGGGCGGCGCCACCAGGGAACGTTCGCCATAAGAGCTTCGATCCTAGCTCAAGCCTCGGGCTCGTCCTCGTACCAGTCGAGGTGCGGAGACCATTGGTGGCAGCGAAGGCAGCAGGTCGAAGTCCACTGGCGGCCGCAGCCCGGGCAGCGCCCGGCGGTGTCGAAGGTGTTCCAGGAGTGAAGGCAGGTGCACCACCATCGGCTCTCGCGCTCGGGCTCCCAGGCGCACTTCGGACAGCGAATCCGCGGACCGCGGCCTTTGGGCTCTCCCTCCTTCGGCGAGCGGCCGAGCCCTAAGCCCACCCCGCCTCCCCGGCGCTCGTCCCGTGCTTCGAGGGTTTTCAAGGAAGAGTTATTGTACGCGCGGCCGGAACCTTGCGCACTTACTGACTGAGCGCCTGGCGGGAATCCGCCAAGTCCGCCATGGCGGCGACCGTGGTTCCCACGCGGCGGGTGCTCCTCGATATCGGGCGCCGCGACGACGTTTTCCACCTCTCGATGGTGGACCTCGAGTCCTATCTCGCGGGCGAATGGGACGGAACGGGCGCTCGCGAGCTCGCGTCCGATCGCAAACGCGCGAGAGAGCTCTGGCTCGAGAAGAGCCCTCCGGACGTGGTGGTCGAAGGCGCGGAGCCGGGAACGAAGACCTGGTCGCCGCCCGCGAGCCCGACGGACGGCTGGAAGGGGGTCGCCGTCTCCTCGGGGAGAGCGGAAGCGATCGCCCGCGTCGTGCGGCATCCAAAGGACGGCGGGCGCCTCGGAGAGGGAGAGATCCTGGTCGCTCCCTCGACGGATCCCGGGTGGACGCCGCTGTCCCTGAAGGCGTCGGCGCTGGTGATGGAGAGCGGCGGATATCTTTCCCACGGCGCCATCGTCGCCCGGGAGTTCGGGATTCCCGCTGTGGTCAACGTTCCCGGGATCCTCGATCGGGTCGAGGACGGCGAGCGCCTGTCCGTCGACGGCGACCGGGGCACGGTGGCGCGGTTGGAAGCGGTGGACGGCTAGCGAATCGCGCCGACGGAAACAGGAACTCACTTCACCTTCGGTGAGAGGACTCCGCCAGCTCGTCCGACACACACATCCGCGCCCAAGGAAATCGCGGAGGATCTCCGCTCCGCTCTCGCTCAGATTGAGGACGTGCTGGGGGATCCGGAGCTACGAATCGACACCACGGCCGGAAGAATGACGGATAGCACCGGGAGCTTCGTCAAAACAGCATTTGTGAATGGGTAGTCCAATGGACTACAATACTCCGTGGCGAATCGGACGCCCGTGACGGTCGTCGAGACCCCAGAGTTCATCTCTTGCGCCAGGAAGCTGTTAACGGATGAGGAGCGAGAGGAATTGATTGGCTATCTCGCGTATAACCCCACGGCCGGGGACGTGGTTCCTGGTGCGGGTGGTATTCGGAAGATTCGCTGGAAGCTCTCGGGGAGAGGCAAGAGAGGCGGAGCAAGAGTTATCTATTTTGTTCACGGAGCCAGCATTCCGCTCTTCCTCCTCACGGCTTTCGCGAAAAACGAGCGCGTGGACCTGTCACAGGCAGACCGCAACGACTTTCAGCGATTGACGAAGCTCTTGGTTGAGACTTACCGGAGGCCCAGCAAATGAGCAGAACCGCAGTCAGCATTCGCAGGGGCTTGGAACAGGCCGTGCGATATTCGAAGGGTCAGGCGTCCAAGAAGGGGTACCGCGTTCATGTGCCCGCGTATATCGACGTGAAGGCGATCCGAAGGAAGCTCGGAATGACTCAACTGACGTTTGCTGCCCGATTTGGATTCAGCGTCAACACACTTCGGCATTGGGAACAGGGCAAGCGCCAGCCGGAGGGGCCGACCCGTGCTTACCTCCTGGTGATCGACCGCGCACCCGCGGCCGTCCAGCGCGCTCTCCGCATCGCTTAGAATGGCATTTAGATAAACGGCGGACGTTCCACTGGCTCACGCGAGCGCATCGTGGCGAGTCCTTGTTTCCAGGCTCTTCAGCCCATCGAGCAAGCCGGGGTTGCACGTTTATTAGGTTATCGTGTCAAGCCGCGCAGGGGAACGCGGCGAGGATTCTCGATTTCGTAGTCGATTAGGGGACGTTCGTTCACGATCCTCCGACCCGTTCTGCGCATCCCGACTTTTCGAGGACGCCGATGGACGCCGTATTCGGCTCGTCGACGTCCGCCACTACCCGCGCGAGATCCAGAGTCTCGAATCCGTAGTTGACGACGGCCGACGCGGCCTGAAACGCGTAGCCTCGTCCCCCGAGGTCGGGCCTCGTCCCGAAGATCAGGCTCGCCTCGCCCTCGGGTGAACGAAGGAGCCCGGAGAAGCCCGCCAGGGACGGGTTTCCCTCTTCGAAAAAGAGCCAGAGGCCATAGCCTTCCTCATGGAAGCAGGTTTCGCTTCGCTCGATGAAGTGAAGCGCCTCCTCGCGGGAGACCTCCCGGTCTTCGAACAGAAATCGCCGCACCGCGGGATTCGTCCATAGACGGAGGAGAACCTCGAGATCCCCGGCCGCGCAGGGCCGCAGCTGCAGGGCCTCCGTGGTCAAAGCGGCTCCAGTCACGACCCCTCTCCCTCGTGGTCCAGGAGGTCGATCTCGCGGTGGAGGTCGCGCGCCGCCATCGCGTTCAGCTTTCCGATGCCGAGGAACAGGAGCGCGCAAAAGAGGGCGAACGCGCCCACCGCAGCGCGCTCGCGGGATTCGAGAGGATCCGTCCAGAGAGAAGCACCACGACGCCTGACATCAGCGGAAGCAGGTACCACGTCCAGATTCCCCGCAGCAAATCGCGCTGGCGCTCGAGCTCCGCTCGATGAAAGTCCCGCTGGGCCCGATGGCCAGATCCGGGAGCTCGCTCGCCCGCCCCGCCGATGGAGCTGACGGACGACGTAGATCGTCCCCGCCACCACCAGCGCGTGTCCCGCACGGGCGAAGGCTTCGTCCACGAATGCCGAGGCCGGATACCCACAGGTTGCGCCCCAGGTAGTCGCGGGCGGTCGCACTTTCTTACATCCGTGGCGGTGCTATGCTGCCGGAGCGGAGGTCGTGAATGAAGCGTTGGATTCGCAAATCGGAGCTGGACGCGAGAATCGGGCGCGACACGCCGGTACCCACCCAGGTCATCTCGAACGAGGAGTACGCCCCGCCGCCGCAGACCCGCGCCCAGCGGGAGGTGGAGCGGCGGCTGGACGAGATGGCCTCGCGCCTGTCCCGCAGCCTGGGGATGAGCCGCAGGAGATTCCTCCGCACGTCCTGCGGAATGGCGGCGGCCTTCGCGGCGATGAACGAGGTCTTCGGACCGTTCTTCCGCGTCCACGCTTCCGAGCTCACCGAGCCCGCGGCCTCCCAGGAAGGGAACCCGGATTACTTCGTGCTCGACGCACAGGTCCATCACGTGAACGCCCTGTCGCCCCGGGCCGAGCCCGACAAGGCGTTTCTCGATTACCTCGTCGAGGTGCGCCGCTTCGGCGCCAACTGGAACCCCGCGCTCGCCGACCGCGAGATCCGGGTCGAGGAGCTCTATCGCGAAACCCTCATCCGCGAGCTGTTCCTCGAGAGCGAGACCGACGTCGTCGTGCTGAGCGCCCTTCCCCAAATGACCCGCGAGAGCTACCTCATCGACCCCGAGGAGCTCGCCAAGACGAAGGATTTCGTGAACGAGCTCACCGACTCCCGGCGCGTCCTCGGCCACGGCATGCTCTCGCCCGAGCTCGGCGAGAGGAACCTCGACGCCATGAGAAGCCAGGTGGAGACGCTGAAGCTCGACGCCTGGAAGGGCTACCCCGGTCAGCCCCTGGGACCGAACGGCGAGGGCTGGTGGCTCGACGACGAGAAGCTCGCCTATCCCTCGCTCGAGCTCGCGCAGAAGCTCGGGGTCAGGAACGTCTGCCTCCACAAGGGTCTTCCCGCTCCCGGATTCAGCGATGAGCACTGCCATCCCAAGGACGTCTTCCAGGCCGCGCTCGACTTTCCCGGGATCAACTTCCTCATCTACCATGCGGGCTTTCAGGGTCTCAACGAAGAAATCATGAAGAAGGCGGAAACCGGGTTCGCGGACGACCCCGAAGTACCCTGGGTCTCCGACCTCTGCGATTGGAAGAAGAAGAACGAGAACGTCCGGAACGTCTACCTGGAGCTCGGGGCGACGTTCGGAATGACTGCCATCACCTCCCCGAACCTCTGCGCCCACATGCTGGGAACGATCCTCGAAGCTTTCGGCGAGGAGCACCTGATCTGGGGTACGGATTCCATCTGGTGGGGCTCTCCCCAGTGGCAGATCGAGGCGCTGAAGAGGCTCGAGATGCCGGAGCCGCTCGCGCAGCGATTCGGCTACTCAGCTCTGACCACGGAGGTGAAGCGCAAAATCCTCGGTCTGAACGCCGCGCGGGTCTACGGAGTGGACCCCGAGGCGCGCCGCAACCCATTGCCGGGCGACTACGTCGGTCGGCTGAAGCGCCTCGCGGCGGACGCGGGTTTCGGGGAACGATCGAACCTCCAGTACGGGTGGGTGCTCCGATGACGCTGGCGCTCGCGCTTCTCCTGTCATCGGTCCAATCCCTCGACGTTCCTCCCGAGTGGAAGGAGCCCATCGAGCCCTTCCGCATCATCGGGTCCATTCACTACGTCGGAACGGCGGAGCTCGCCTCCTACCTCATCACCACCGATGAGGGTCACGTCCTACTCGATACTCCGTGCGAGGGCGAAACCGCCCTCGTCCTCGAATCCATCCGCAAGCTCGGATTCGATCCCAAAGACATCAGGATCCTGCTGAACAGCCAGGCGCACTACGACCACACGGGGGCTCTTCGAGCGATCCGCGAGCTCTCCGGAGCGCGGATGATGGCGGGCGCCGCCGATCGCGAGATTCTCGGGCGCGGAGGCCGCGGAGACTTCGCCTTCGGCGATCGCTACCCTTTTCCCGAAGTAACCGTCGACCGCGCGCTCGCGGACGGAGACGAGATCGCTCTCGGGGGCGTCACCTTGACCGTCCGCCTCACCCCGGGGCATACCCGCGGGGCTTCGACGTACCTCACGACCGTCGAAGAAGGCGGCCGGAGCTACCGGGTGGTTTTTCCCGCGAGCCTCTCGTTGAACCCCGGAGTCCGCCTCGCGAACCCGCCTTCGTACGAGGGAATCGCGGAAGACTTCCGCCGCTCGATCGAGATCCTGGAATCGCTGAAGCCCGACGTTTTCCTCGCGGCCCACGGAGTCGCTTTCGGATTGCGCGACAAGGCGGAGCGCCTGCGGAAGGCCGCGGTCCCGAATCCCTTCGTCGGCGGCGACGAGTACACGAACTGGCTTTCGCGAATGAAGACCTCCTATGAAGAGCAACTGGCACGGGACCGCGCTCCGAAATAGCATGGCCCATGCAGCGGAACGACTGGGATGACCGGGAGCTGAGCGGAGAGGACTCCGAGTCCTCGTCGTCGTGGGAGGAAGGCTCCCGCAACTGGCTTCCCTGGGCGCTCTGGGCGCTCATTCCCATCGTTCTCGGTCTGCTGTGGCTTTCTCTCCGGAGCGACGAGCCGCCGCCCACCCCATCGGACTCCGCGGTCCGCTCCGAAGGAACGCCGCCCCCGGGTTCACCCCCGGAGGAAGCGGCCGATGTCGAGGAGGTGGTGAAGCTCCCTCCGCTCGCGGAGAGCGACTCCTTCCTCCGTGATCTGTTGGGCCGGCTTTCGCGCCACCCCTTTCTCGTCTCTTTTCTCGATGCCGACGATCTCGTTCGAAAGATCGTGGTGAGCGTCGCGAACGTGGCCGAGGGCAAAAGCCCGGCGAAGCAGCTCCTTCACCTCCGGCCCGAAGAGCGCTTCACGGCGCTCGAGACGACGGAGCGGATCGTCGTCGATCCCGAAAGCTATCGTCGCTACGATGCCCCGGCGGAGCTCTTCGCCTCGCTCGACGCCGGCGCCGTCGCCGGGCTCTACCGCACGCTCGAGCCGCTTCTCGAGGAAGCCCATTCCGAGCTCGGTCTCTCCGAGCGGAGCGGCTTTCCGGACACCCTCTCCCGCGCCATCGAGGTTCTTCTGGCCGCTCCAATCGTCGACGGTCCGATCCGGCTGCGCGCGGTCAACGTCAACTACGCGTTCGAGGATCCCGCCCTGGAGAAGCTCTCGCCGGCGCAGAAGCACCTCCTCCGCATGGGGCCGGAGAACACCCGTCGCATACAGAAGAAGCTCACCGAGCTCAAGGCCGCTCTCGGCGGAGCGACCGGAAGGTGACGACCCCAAGGGTCACCACCGTCAGCGGGATCACGAAGAGCGTCATGACGCTGCTGAACCGCGGCAAGGCCTCGTGTCCACTGGCGTCGAGCAGGATATAGGCGACGTAGGCTCCGTAATAGGCGAGGAACAGAAATCCCTCCCAGCGCGCGATTCGATATCCGTTCAGGAAGACGGGAAGACAGGCGAAGGCGACCGCGACCATCACCGGAGTGTCGAAATACACCGCTTCCCGCGGCACCACCACTCCCAGGGGTGAGACCGCGGCCGTCGTACCCAGGACGGCCAGGATGTTGAAGATGTTGCTTCCAATCACGTTTCCGATAGCGATATCGCGCTCGCCGCGAAGGCTCGCGAGGACCGAGGTGGCGAGCTCCGGGAGCGACGTGCCGGCGGCGATGATGGTGATGCCGATGACGAGATCGCTCATTCCGAGAAATCGCGCGAGCTCGACGGCACCGAGGACCACGAACCGGGAGCCGAAGATCAGCATCGCGAGGCCCGACGCGACGAACCCGGCGTTCATCAGAAGGCCCGCGGGAGTCTTCGGACTCCTGCCGAACTCCTCCCGATACTCCTCGGTCGGAACGGAGACCTTCTCCTTTCGGCTCTCTCGAAGGAGCCAGGCAACGTAGAGGACGCTCCCGATCGCGAGGGCGAAGCCCTCCCCCCGGCCGATGCGGCCGTCGAGGCTCATCGCGAGACAGAGCATCGAGGCCGCGATCAGGATAGGGACGTCGAGGCGGACCAGCTGCCGCGCGATCGGCAGAGGCGCCGCCACAGCGGCGGCGCCCAGAATCACCAGCACGTTGAGGATGTTGCTCCCGACGACGTTCCCGTAGGCGAGCTCCGGCGCGCCCGAAAGCGCCGACTGGAGGCTCACCGCCATCTCCGGCGCCCCCGTCCCGAAGGCGACGACCGTCAGGCCGACCACCAGTGGCGAGACTCCCGCCCAGGAGGCGAGGCGAGAAGCGCCGCGCACCAGCCACTCCGCCCCGGTCAGAAGAAGAGCGAGACCGGCGAGGAAGAGCAGGAACGTGGTCAGCGACAACTCAGCGCCGGCTCAGGCTGTGGAAGGCGCCGCGCACGAACCTCTCCGGCTGCGCCCCCCATTTCGCGTCGAGATCCGCGGTCGGCTTCGCCGCCACCACCTCGTCGGCGCTCTTTCCCTGGTCGACGAGCTTCTGGATACGGTCCCGCGCCGTAACCAGCATGTCGCGATAGGCCCGGACGTCGTCCGGGGACGCGAGCGCGCCGTGTCCGGGGATGATCTTCGTCGTGGCCTTCGAAAGCGAGAGTACCTTGTCGGCGGCGGCGATGATGCCGTTCAGGTTTCCGCCGCTGTCGACGTCGATGAAGGGATAGCGTCCGTTCACGATGGCGTCGCCCGTGTGAAATACGTCCGCCTTCTCGAAGTGGAGGATGACGTCGCCGTCGGTGTG
Source organism: Acidobacteriota bacterium (assembly GCA_036820975.1). Classification (GTDB taxonomy): domain Bacteria; phylum Acidobacteriota; class Vicinamibacteria; order Marinacidobacterales; family SMYC01; genus DAISKN01. The sequence continues at coordinate 11,409 of DAISKN010000113.1, forward strand.
GGCCGCGGGCACGTGAAAGGCGCGGATGGCGTCGCCGTTCCAGTGGAACGTCACTTCCTCGGTAAAGGTGATGCGGGGGAGCGCGGCCGCGGGGGCTTTGGGAATGGGGTCGGTTCTCAGGATCTCGCGCACCTGCTCGACGCTCATCCGCTTGCGCACGTTCTGGTGAGCGACGACGATGCTTCCCTTCTTCCCGAAGTTCTCGTTGCCGCCCGTATGGTCCCCGTGCCAGTGGGTGTTGACGAGGAAACGCACCGGGTCCTGGGCCACTTTTCGAATCGCGGCCTCGATCTTCTCGGTGAGGGGCGCGTACTGATCGTCGACGAGAAACGTTCCGTCGGCGCCGACGGAGAGGCCGATGTTTCCGCCGCGGCCGGTGAGCATGTAGAGCCCGTCGCGGACGGAAACGGTCTCGATCTGGACGCTCTCCCAGTCGTCCTGAGCGGTGGCGGACGTTCCCGGGAGAGTCGAGAGGGCAAGGCAGAGAGTGATGGAGGATTTCAAGAGACGGTGCATCGGCGGCTCCTTTCGCTCCCGGCAACCATACCTCGTCCCCCTCGTTCCGGCCACACCGTCATTGGAGTTGCGCCCTGGGCCGGTGTGGACTCTAATCCCCGAGCTGCGGGATCGAAGAAAGGAGATTCGAATGCGCTACGGGTGGTTGGCTGCTGTCGCGCTGGGTCTCTCGACCGGATGCATGCGCTCGCACGAGACCGCGCTCGTGCGAGACGCGGCCGAGTCCATGGGAGGGCCCGCGAGGATTGCGTCGGTGGAAACGCTCGTCCTCGAAGGGGGCGGCGAGGCCTTCAACTTCGGGCAGAGCAAGAGTCCCGGCGGCGAGCTTCCGCGGTTCACGGTCACCGAGCTCCGCCGCGTCATCGATTTTCCCGGCGGTCGCTGGCGGCAGGAATCGCTGCGCACGCCGACGTACGTAACTGCGAATCCTCCGGCGCGGCAGGTACTGGGGCTCGCCGGAGAGGTGGCCTACAATCTGTCGCCCACCGGCGCGGCGACGAGAGCCTCGGCGCGCACCGCCCTGGATCGCGCGGCGGAGATCTATCACCACCCCGTCGGGATCCTTCGCGAGGCGCTCGGCACCGAGGCGAATCTGACGAACGCGCGTAAGGAAGGCGGCCGGGACGTCGTTGACGTCGGCACACCCTCGGGCGCGACCTACTCCCTCCACATCGACGGGACCACGAAGCTTCCGGTGAAGGTCGTCTCCAGGACCTCGAACCCCGTGCTCGGCGACGTCCTCATGGAGACGGAGTTCTCGGACTACACGGAAACGGACGGCCTGAAGCTTCCCTCTGTCATCACGTCGCGGCTCGATGGAGATACCGTCGCCGTCACCCGGGTGAGCGCCACGACGATCAACGGAGACGCGGGGGATCTAGGAGCCCCCGCGGACGCGGCTGCGGCGTCCACCGAGCCGACGGTCGCGATCGAGGCGGCGGAGGTCGCGAAGGGCATCTGGTATCTCACCGGTCAGTCACATCACAGCGTCGTCGCGGAGTTCCAGGATCATCTGGTGCTCATCGAGGTGCCGAACGAGGCGCGCACGCTCGCGGTGATCGCCAAGGCGCGGGAGCTCGTGCCGGGCAAGCCCCTGACCCACGCCGTGGTGACCCACCATCACTTCGACCACTCGGGAGGCGTGCGCGCCGCGGTCTCCGAGGGCCTCACCCTCATCGTGCACAGAGGGGCGGAGAAATTCGTCGAGGACGTCGTGCAGCGGGAGCATGGAACCGAGCCC
>DAISKN010000114.1:0-13137 GCA_036820975.1 Acidobacteriota bacterium
CTCGAGCCGGCGGAGGGGGCGTTCAACATCCCCGGCAGCGAGGCCTGCGCGGTGCGCTGGGCCTGCAGCTCTTTCAGCTTCTCGGGATTTTCGGCCGCGAGGTCGTCGGCCTGGCTGAAGTCCTCGGCGACGTTGTACAACTCCCAGCGGTCCTGGTCGAGGGGAGGCAGTTCCACGTTCAGCCAAGGAATCGAGTGGCGTGTCGCGGCGACCCAACCGTCGTGATAGATCGCGCGGTTTCCGAACATCTCGAAATACTGCGTAGTGCGGCGCCCGGGCGCGCTGGCGTCGTCGAAGGTGTAGACCATCGAGGTTCCGTCCATCGGGTACTGCCGCGTGCCATTGACCGTGGTCGGTTGGGGGAGGCCTGCCGCCTCGAGCACGGTCGGCGCGACGTCGATGACGTGATGGAACTGCGAGCGCACCTCGCCGTTGGCGTTCTGGAGGCGGGCGGGCCAGTGGAGGACCATGGCGTTTCGCGTGCCGCCGAAGTGGGACGCCACCTGCTTGGTCCATTGAAACGGGGTGTTGCCGGCGTGCGCCCAGCCCACGGAGAAATGGGGAAAGGTGTTGGGGCCGCCCCACTCGTCGATGTGCGCGAGCTGCGACGCGACGTCGCTGGCGATGCCGTTCAGCGCCAGAATCTCGTTATAGGTGCCCTCCGGGCCGCCTTCGGCGCTCGCGCCGTTGTCGCCGACGATGTAGAAGAAGAGCGTGTTCTCCATCTCGCCCATGTCCTCGATCGCCTGCACCAGGCGGCCGACCTCGTAGTCGGTGTGCTCGCCGAAGCCCGCGAAGGTCTCCATCTGGCGCGCGAACAGGCGCTTCTGTTCGGCGGTGAGCGAATCCCAAGCCGGGATCTCCGCCGGGCGCGCAGTGAGCTTCGTCCCCGCGGGCACGACCCCCATCTCGAGCTGCCGCGCGAACGTCTCCTCGCGCAGTTTGTCCCAGCCTTGATCGAACTCTCCTCTATACTTCGCGATCCATTCCTTCGGCACGTGGTGCGGCGCATGGGTGGCGCCGGGCGCGAAGTACACGTAGAAGGGTTTGTCAGGGGTCAGCGACTGCTGGAAGCGCGACCATGCGATGGCCTGGTTCGTCATGTCGGTCGTGAAATGGTAATCCGGGTCATGCGGCGGCTCGACGCGGGCGACCCCGTCGTAGATCGCGGGCGCCCACTGGTTGGTCTCGCCGCCGATGAACCCGTAGAACTTGTCGAAGCCGGACCGCGTGGGCCAGCGATCGTACGGTCCCGAAACCGACGCCTCCCACGGCGCGGTCTCGTGGTACTTGCCGAAAGCCGCCGTGCTGTACCCGTTGAGGCGGAGAATCTCCGCGAGCGGCGCGACGCTGTTCGGCCGCACTCCGGTGTTCCCCGGAAAGGCGGTCGCGAGCTCCATGACGGCGCCGGCGTTGTTGACGTGGTGATTGCGGCCCGTCAGAAGCGCCGTCCGCGTCGGCGAGCACAGTGCCGTCGTATGGAACCGGTTGTAGCGCAGACCTCGGCTCGCGAGCTTTTCGAGCGTCGGCATGCGGATGGGGCCGCCGAAGGCGCTCGAGGACCCGAAGCCGATGTCGTCGATCAGCACGATCACCACGTTCGGCGCGCCCTCGGGCGCCTTCACCTCGAAGCGCGCGGGAGGGGTCGCCTTGCGCGCGTCGATCTCGGTGATCGAGACGACGGGAGGTTCCGCGATCGGAAGGACAGTGCGATCGAGCGTCCCGACGGCGCCCGCCGGGGCGGCCGCCGGGGCGGCCGCTTGCTCGTCCCTCTCACCGCACGAGGCGAAGAGGAGCGGGAGAAGAACAATCGCAACGCCAATGATGCGAGAACGAAACATGAATCCTCCTTGAACGGTTGAGTCTAGCTCGAACGAAATGGGGGGGCGGGAGCGAGATGCCGGTCGCCATGACGGGAATCAGCGGGTTCACCATTCGAAACCGAGATCGTCCGTGAGGACGAGCAGCAGATTGGGGTGCTCGGAGACACTTTCACTTTTCGCGTCCTCATTGCACCTCGGAGCGTAGTTCCTGGAGCCGCGCCCTCGCGAGCAGGATCGTCATGAGCGCGTGAAATAGAACCGCGGGCCACAATAGAGGACCGGCGCCCTCAGCCCCGGCGCCGAGTATCGCGAGATAGACGGTCGAGAGCGAGCTGTAGAGCAGCATGGCAAGTGAGGCGGCGCGGGCGGGAACGGGGGACGGCCAGCAGGCCGCCCCGAGCGAAAGCAGTCCGATCCCGCAAACGCGCCCGAACGCGACACCCGCGCCGGATACTTCCGCGTTCAGCAAGAGCCTTGCGACGAGGGAAGGAGCCGCGATCAACGATAGTCCGGTGGCGCCTTCCGCCGCCGCGGCGAGCGCGAGGAGCTTCTTCATCGCGATTCCGCTCCCCCCTGTCTACGAAAACGCCGGCCGGTTCCAGACGATGACCGCGGTCGGCTCCGCCGTTCGCGATTTCAGCGTACCGGCGAGGTCGGGGATCTGGGCCAGAGAAGCCGCCGTGCAAACGAGGCTCCCGCTCAGGACCATACCCATTGGACGCAGCCCGGGCTTCCTCATGATCAGAATCGAAACGTACCTCCGATTTGAAACTGGTTGGAGAACCCGGTCTCTCCGTCCTTGTTCTCCCTCGTCCCCGCGAGATACTCCAGAACGAGGTCGATTCGAAGGATGGGCGACCAGGCGACGTTCGCCGTCCACCGGTGGGTCTTGTCGAGGGAGTCGGGGGTCTGGATGTCGAGGTTCCGGACGTTCACGAATCCGTAGGTCCAGGTCGAGCGCAGGCCTTCTTTCCACCAGTGCTGGAAGCCCAGGTAATAGGCGAAGGCCGTCAGAGGCTCGAGCGACTCCGTTTCCGGGTCGAAAACGGCGTCCTGGCCTCCGAGGCTCCCGAGGTCGGTGATGTAGCGGCCGATTCCCGTTCCTCCATTCACCGCATAAGTGAGGTTGTCGCGGCCGTCGCGCCACTTCGTGAACATCTGACCGCTCACGTTCGCGCCGAACCCGGCGGTAGAGAACGTCTCGTTGGGGCGGTCGGGCGCCTCGGCGCGGATTTGCCTCGCCAGAACCGCGGCCTGAAGGTGTCCGCCGTTCGCAAGAAATCCAAACAAGGGGAATTCTTCCCGGTCGAGGTAGATTCTCGCCACGACGTCGGGAACCTGGTTGACGCCCGTTGCCCCGGTGACGTCGGGACTGGGGTTCTCGGCGGCGATGGAGAGAGAGGCGTTCCCACGAAGCGGCTTGGTCCACCGGATCTGAGGCTGCCGAAACAGAGAAATCGCGTTCAATCCTTCGAAATCGATGCCGTCGGGCTCTGCCTCGGGGTCGGCGAACGTCGACCAGGTCTGGCCCCCGAGGAAGCGCCCCCACTGCCCGTAGGCGTGCCGCAAACGGAACGAGTTCGTATTAGCGCCCGCGAAATCCGCCTCGATGAACGCGCGCACCGAGCCGACGCCCGTCGGTGTCCGGAAATCGAAGTTGAGCCGGCTGGGACGGGCGGAGTAAGCGAGCCTCGAGCCCTTTCCCGCTTCCTGGGTTCCCTCGACGGGAATCGAGGAGGTGACGAATTTGTCGTCCACGCCCAGGGGACCGAGGGTCTTCACGATGCTCATGCGGACCTGCCCTCCGATCTTCATCGCGGCGTCCGTTCCCGGAATGCGGAACGAGCCCGGGAACTCGCCCGCCTCCACGACGTCGGCCGGAATCTCGGGGATTTTCTCGACCTGCTGCTCGAGCTCCGCGAGCCTCTGTTCGACCGCTTCCGTGACCGTCTCTTCCTTCGGCTTCTGTTCGAGCTCCGCGAGCCGGTTGTGGCTCGCGAGCGCGAGCGCCTCGACCTCGGAGAGCCGCTTCTTGAGCTCTTCGAGCTCTTTCGTCTGCGCCTCGATGATCTCTTTCTGCTGGAGCAGGAGAGCGCTCAGCTCCTGGATCGCCGGCTCCGACGGCCGCTCCTGAGCGGCACCAGGAGCGACGATGATGAACAAGACCATGGGCATCGTGAGTTTCGTCATCACACTTGTCCCAACAGACGGGGCGGCCCGGCGTTCACGGCAATTGACCGGCGAACGCCAGGATGCCCGCAGGCTCGATGACAGCGGCGGTCAACTAAGGAGCAAGCTTCTGGTAGTTGCTGTTCTCGATGCGGACCTCGATCTTGTCCCCCGGAATCGACAGCACGGTCTCGGACGCGTAGTTGGTTCCGTCCGGGAGCGACTGGAACGTCACCGCCAGCGTCACCTTCTTGTCGGGTTTATCGAGCCAGGTTTCGACGGCAATCTGCCGAATCGACTTCGACTCGGAGTCCATGGTGAGCGTGAGCGCGTCGCCGGCCTTTTCGTAGTCCGCGATTCGAACGGCGGCGGCGCCGGGTCCCGGAGTGATCGTGACCTTGCTGGCGGCGATGGCCGCCTGGATCTTCTCCGCCGCGGGCGGGATGTAGCTGTGGGCGAGGGCAGCGGAGTCCTCGAGCTCCTTCTTCATCTCCCCCGTCTTCTTGGCGATGATCTTCCCCTTGAGGCCGCGCTTCTTCTCCTGCGGAGCCGGCGGCTCGCTGAGCTCGGTCTTGTGCACCTTGCCGTCCGGTCCGTACTGGCAGGACTCGATCTTGGTGTTCTTGACGTCACCCTTGAGGCTGAGCTCGGTCTTGGTGATCCAGGAGTACGACCGGAGGGCCTGCTGGTTGCGGGCTGCCGCCTCTTTCGCCGCGGCCGCTTTCTGCTGCACGTCCTGGCCCGCGGAAACGCCCGCGAGCGCCAGGCATCCGGCGAAGGTCAGGAAGCCATTCCAGATTTTCTTGCTCGTCATCTTCTTGTCTCCTTTTGTTATTCGGCTCGAACCGCGACATTCGTCATGACGTTGACCTGAAAGGGCACGGCGACCGTGAACGACTCGAGCTTCTGGGCCGGAATGACGGCAGGGTCAACGCTTCCCGCGGCCGCCGCGGCGCCTCCGACACCAGCGCCGACAGCGGCGCCGATGGCCGCACCTTGACCGCCGTCAGCGATGGCGCCGATGGTGGCGCCGAGGATGGCGCCGCCCGCAAGCTTCTTCCCGCCCGAGCTCTTCTCGCCCTTCACTTGGAGGGACTGGGTCTTGATCGACACCACCTGGTCGCCGACCTGAAGGTCGGTGAGTGCGACGCTCAAGAGAGCCTTTCCTTTCATCTTGTTCCCCTGATCGATTTCGGTGACCACGCCATAGACCTTGGCCCCTTTGGCCACGATCAACCGCCCGTTCGCGGCGATGTCCTGATCGAGAAAAGCCTGGAAGCGATCGCCCACTTTCGCCGTCTCCGAGCTCACTTCCTTCTGGAGTCGCACGAGAACGAGAGTCCCGGTGGGAACGGTGAGCGTCTCGGCGACCGTCCGGATGGGGGCGGGCGCCGGCGCCGCCACGGGCGGGGGGGCGGGCTTCGGCGCGGGAGCGGGCGCCGTCGCTTGGGGCTGCGGAGGGGTGTCCACCATGACATAGAGCTCGCTCCCGTCGGCCGAGAGATAGGGCAAGTAGTAACGTCCAGAAGCGGCGAAGTACATCGTGTTGAGCTGCACCACCTCGAAGTCCGGAGGGAGCGCCTGGAGGAACACGACGCCCGCCGGAGGAGAAACGACGACGAACTGCTCCTGGGTGCCCTGAACGACGCGGCGGTAGAACGTATTGGAGTACAGGTAGAACGTCGTTCCCGAGACGGTGACGAGCGCCCTCGAAGCGGGGAGCGTCTTTACCTGCGCCCCCTCGGGGGCGGGGACGCTTTGATACGCCGCCTTCCCCTCGCTGTCCGTCGTCTTCTTCGAATAGCTTCCGTCCTGCGCCATGAGGTACGTCACGCCGGCCAGCATGACGATCATGGCGCCGACGGGAGGCTGGTAGTAGTACGAGTAATAAGGAGGGGGAACCGGGTAATAGTAGTGAACGCCGCCGTAGGTGTACGGCCGGTAATAGGCGCCGCCGTACGCGTAGTACGAGCGGCCGTGGTAGCTCGTGACGCGGTAACCGGAGGGTAGAGTGGTCGTCACCTTCCCCCCATAGGGGCCGGCGACGGCGGCAGTATATCCGCCGCCAGGATTGCGCTTGGCGGCGCCGGCATAAGAGCCGTAGTACTTGGTATTGACGCTTCCGGCGACCGCGGGTTGTCCGTAGTAGGTGCGTCCCGCAACCGCCTCGCCCTCGGCCTCGCGCCCGGTGCTCGTCTCCGCTTTTCCCTCGACGGTCGCATAGCCGCCCTGGGCCTCGGTCGTGCGTTCACGGGTTGCCGTCTCGCCTTGAGCGGTCGTGACAGTGGAGCTGCGCTCGACCGTCCTGTCCTCGGTATCCACGTCGCGGCTGACCTCGCGGGAGGCCCCGCTCTGGGTCGTGGTCTGCCGGCTTCCCGTAGCGCCGCTTTCCGTTCGGGTCGCCGAGCCCGAGCCAGAGGCGCGTCCAGAGGCGCCCTGCCACGAGGCGGTGTTGCCCGAGCGGCTGTAGCTCCCGCGGGACGCACCCGAGACCGATCCCCGCGAACGGCGCGGCTGAGCGAAGAGGGGCTCGAGCGGCGACAGGAGCACGAGAAAAACGGCGACGAACGAAGTTGCCTTCATCATGGTTTCTTCTCCTCCATCGAGGGATCTTGCACGCTGGGAAACTCGAACCGCTCGGCGCCCTCGGGCGGCTCGAACTTGAAGAGTTCGTCTGGCACGTCCGCGTTCAGGTTCCATTTCCCGATGGTGACCGAGTACTGCGGAACTTCGTCCTCCGTCTTGTAGGCAATCACCAGCTTCCGCGGCAGGGGCTTCTCCCCGGCATCGATCCAGAGCTGCCAGTCGATCGACTCCTGCTCGAACGAGAGGTGGTGGCAGGCGACATCGCCCACGCGGTGAATGCCCAGGTAGACTCCCCGCTGCACGCTCTCCATGAGGCGCGCGTAGACGTCCTCATAGACGAAATCGGCGAGGGGGATGACCATCCCCGTCCGATCGAAGATGGCGTCGAGAGTGCCGTCGATTGTGGGCGGCACCGGGACCGTCGCGTAGGTGTTCTGTTCCTTCTCGTGTATCGAGAGCGTTTTCCCGTCGTACCAGAAGCTCCGGTTGAGGGCGTCGCCGGAGGCGTCACCGACCATGCGGTCGGGGCGCCTCAAGGCCACATGGCGGAGGTTGGTCAGCTGAGTGCGCGGGAGATGCTCCGGGACCTCGTCGTAAATCTCCTCGGCTTCGAGCGCGAAGGATTTCGTGCGCGCGAGAAGCTCGCTCATCTGTTTGACGAGCTCGTCCGCTCGGGGATCGATGAGGCGTGAGCCAGGCGGAAGATCGGCCTCGACGGGCGGCGGGGGCGCTTCCTGCGCCAACACAGCACCGGCCAGCAGCATTGCGAAGCCCAATGACAACAAGACTTTCATATTCCCCCCTTGCGCAGATCTCAGAAATGGAACGTGAGGCCGCCGCCGAAGCCCGCCAGCGCCAGGTCGAGAGTCTTCAGGTCGTCATCGCTCTCGTAGTCGAAGTCCCAGATGCGGTAGCCGAGGTCTAACGAGATGAGCTTCGAGACGCGAATGCCCGTTGCCGCGTTCACGAACCAGCTGAAGTCGGAGCCGGCGCCGAAGCCGCCGACGTCCCCTCGGATATTAACCCAGAGCTTCTCCGTCAGGTCGCGGCGGAACCGCGCCCCGACGATGGGGTCGGTGAAGCCGCCGTCGGCTTCCGTGAGCCTGCCTTCGTCCGCGACGAGTCCGGCCGAAGCGGAAACCCTGCGGATTCCCCCGAGCAAGTCGAGAGATCCTGCGACCTGGTAACCGACGTCGCCCTCGACGATGGTCATGCTCATATCGAGCTCTGGGTTCCGCGCCGCCACGTTCTCGTTCTCGACGGTCACGTCTTTGCCCAAATCCGCGTAAAAGTAGTCGACGGCGAAGGACCAGCGGCTCTTCCGGGCTTCGAAGTTCGTCATGAATCCGAAGTCCAGCGACGCGATCAAGTCTTTGGCGCTCACCTCGAAATCGCGCTGCTGGCCGGCGAGCCCGACGGTGCCGTCCATGCCCGGGGCCCAGAGGAAGGGCGTCAAGGCGAACTCCCAGTCGTGCGACGGAGCGTTCGCTCCGGACTGAGCTCCCGCGAGCCCGGGGTTCACCAGGAACAGGAATAGTCCCAGCTTCAACAGTTTCGTCATTACTCTTATTTCCTTCGCGGCAAGAGGAGCACGATGGCGCTCCGGATCTTCCAGGTTGGGCCGACTTCCGGATGGGCCGCGTACACTCCAACGCCGAACACATAACTCGCGGGAAACGGGCCGAACGAAGAGAGCTTCGAGACGAGCACGTTCACGGGCACCGTCCATCGGTCCTCGTCCGCCTCCCAGTTGGCCGTCATCTCCGACTGAAGGGTGAACGTCCAAAGATTCTTGGTGTTGTAGGCGACGAACGGCTGCAGGAACATCTGGTTCACGTCGTTTCGCTCGGTGTTTCCCGAGAACGACCAGATCTGGTTCCAGAGCACCCCGTAGGTCCAGGGACCCGTTTGCTTCAGCGCGACGGCCGTCGGCCCCGCGCTCCACTTCTCCGTCCCGAGCGTGGGCTGGTTCGTCGACGGCAGACTGATGGCCGGACCCACTCCCCACGTGAGCCCGCCCTTCGATGGCGAGAAGAAGAACGACGTCAGGATGTCGCTGATGCCCGAGGCGGGCGCTCCTCCCTCGAAAAGCGGCGGCTGGCTCACGAGCGGAACGATGACCCGGGCGATGAGGTTCCAGTCTTCGTTCAGCTGGAACGGCATCACCGGCTGGACGTTCAGGATGAACCGGGTCTGTTCGTCCGGGCCGACCCCCTGCTCCCAGTTGAACTGGAACGGCACGCTCACGAGATCGGAGATCGGATTCGATAGCTTCTTGGCGAGCTCCGCGTTCTCTGCGGGAGCGGGCGGCGCCGTCTGCTGCCCGCGGCTCGCCGCGGGCAGCAGAAGCGCCATCAGGGCTCCGAACAAAATGGCCCTGCTTCGCATCACTCTTAGAACCGGAGGCTCAGCCCGCCGGAGAACTCGAACTGGTTGGCGTACTGGGTGTCGACCAGCTGGTAGCATCCGTAGTAGCCGCACCAGATTCCCGCGGGATCGCTCTTGATGTACGTCGGCGTGAAGCGGGCCATCACCGAAAAGCCCACGTTGGGACTGGGATAGATCTTGACTCCCCCGCCCCAGGTGCTCGAGAACTGGCTTTCGCTGTCCACGCTGACACCGTTCACGTCCTCCGGCGAGTACGTGGTGGCTCCGAGGCCTCCGAAAACGAAGGGACGCGCCTGCGCGTCGCTCTCGCCGAAGTTGTAGGTGAATGTGCCATGGTAGTTGCTGATGGGCATGGTCGCGAGCTCGGTCGTGGTCGTGCCCTCCACTTCGAGATCGCTGTCCTGCCGCGACCAGAGGAATCCGACCTCGACGTTCTCGGTCACGAAGACGCCGAAGTGGATCCCGAAGGCGTAACCGTCCGTGGTATTGACGGCATCATAGATTTCTCCCCCGATCAGAATGGGGTTCACGGTCACACCGTCGCCGAACGTGTAGCCGAAGAACGGATTGATCTCGACGCGCTGGTCCTGCGAGAACCCCGGCGCCGCCATCCCGGCGAACGCGGTGAGCGCGAACACAACAACTGCGTGGAATTTGTATTTCTTCATGTCTCCTATTTCTTTCTTTCGTTCTCGAACCCTCGACCGGGTGCTACCCTCCGGTCCAGGGACATTCAGCGTTCTCACTTGACCGTGATCATCACCGCCGCGGTGTAGGTGATATCGACTTTGTCGCCCACCTTCACCCCCTCGAGGTTCCTCTTGTCCTCGACCTTGAAGCTCATCGTGCGTCCGTCCTCGGTCTTCACCGTCACCGACGGCACTTTGGCGTCGATCTCGGTGATCGTCACCGTGGCCGACAGCTGCTGCGAGAGCGTCCCCGATGGTTTGGCTCCGGTTCCGCGAACCAGCGCTGGCGCTCCGGTTGGCGCCGGGGCGGGATCGCCGGGCTTGCGAATCTGCGACACGATCGACTCGTAGTAGCGGAACGTGACCTTGTCGCCCACCTTCAGCTCGTCGAACCGCTTCACCTCGGGACCACAGACGACTTCCTCGATTTCGCCGTCCTCGTCCTCGAGCGTCAGCACCCGGGCGTCCTTGTCGATGGCGACGATCTCGGCCGTCATCTCGACGACTTCGCCCTGGGTCACCGCTTTCTGCGCAAAAGCGGACAGGGGAAGTGCCGCGAGTAGCAGTATGGTCGCGAGCGTTCCGGTCACGATCTTCTCTCCTTCATGAATCATTGGTTATTTCTCCCGCGTGATACTGGTGAGGCGGATCGGCTCGTAGCCCAGGCTCTCGATCTCGATCTGCTTCTTGTCCTTGTCGTAGCCGAGCTTGGCCGCTCGAAAGAGGGTTCCCTGACCCTTCTCTTTGCCGTCCTCGCCTTTTGCGAGCTCCATGATGATCCCGGAAACTTCGTAGTCCGTGGATCGAGTGCTTCTCATGGCCTCGGCCATGCCGATGTTCCGGTCGGTCACCAGGATGACGATTCGCTTTCCGTCCGGCTGAGGGAACTGGTAAGCGTAGTGGAGGCGAACGCTCGGCCAGCCTTTCATGCCGGCCCCGGACTGCGTGCGAGTCCATCCCGTCTCCTTCTGCTTGCGCAGAAGCTCGACGGTCTTCTCCTGCCCGTCCTGGATCAGGGACTCGATGAGCGCTTTTCGCTCTTCGTCCGTGGACCAGCGGCTGATGTGAAAATCGAGAACCCCGGCGGCGCCCGGCCCCATGGCCACCCCGAAGGCCCGGTAGCTCTCCTCGACTTTTTCTTCTTTTTCCTCCTGCGCGAAACCGACGGCAGCGCAAAGGCCCGCCAACACCAAAGCGGATAGTGAGTTCTGAATGGACATGATTTTCTCCTTCAAGGGACACATTTTCTGATCAAAGACTCGCTGACGCCGCACCCCAATGCTTCTCTTCATCGAGCTTCAGCAGACGACCGCGGAGGCACTGCATCGGTCGTGCCATCGTTCCAGATGGGGAGCCAAGCTCAAGAGAAGACTCCCTTTAGTGCGCGCCGATCTCGGATTTTCGACGTCCAGAATCGTAAAAAAAACGCGCGCGCCGGGTGATTTCACGCTCCACTATCCTCATTTTGAGTGTCGCCCCGGAACGCATGACCCTAGAATTCGACCGGAACTCCTCTTGCGGTCGCTACCTCGTAGACCGCGTCGAAGGTCGCGGACGTGTCCCACGCGGCGTCAGGGGGCTCGTTCCGGAACTCGCGGTAGGCCCGCTCGACGTTCATGAAGAGCCGCGCCGGCGCTCGCCATTCGCTGTAAGGGCCGAGATCGATGCGCTTGGCCGCCTCGAGAGACAAAAGCCCTGCCTCGAAGCACCCTCTCGACTCGTCGCGAACGTACTCGAGATAGGCCCGCATCTCGCTGGCTCCTTCGATCCCGCACAGCGGGCCGTGGCCCGGGACGATGACTTCGGGATCGAGCTCCAGGAGGAGGTCGAGGCACTTGAACCACTGGTCGTACGTACCCGTCCAGCCCATCGGCGTACATTGCCGGAACAGCACGTCGCCGGCGAACACCACGCGCTCCTTCGGTACATGAATGATCGTGTCTCCCACCTGGTGGCATGGCCCCACGTAGATCAAGTGGACCTTGGTACCGTCGAGGTCCAGCTCGTAGCGCTCCTCGAACAGGGTCGTGGGCGGGACGAGCTCGATCCCGTCGAAGTCGTAGTCCTCCAGCAACTGCTGGCCAGCCGCCACGATTCCGGGGTGAAGCGTCCTCAGTGCCAGGCGCGTGAGCAATCGGCCGACCCCGTGCAGGAGCTTCTGGCTCTCCTTCGGGTCGGCAACCTGCTTCATCCGGTCGGGCACCGACCGGTGGGCGATGATCTCCGCTCCCTGGAAGAGCTGATTGCCCCAGACGTGGTCCGCGTCCTCGTGCGTGTTGATGACGCGCCTGGGCATGCCAGCCCAGACCCTGCCGAACATCTCGATCATGCGTCGCGCGTGGGCCAGGTCCGATTGCGTATCGATCACCACACCTCCGCCCAGGTTGATGAGGCCGGAGTTCGCATCGCAGATTCGGTTCTTCTCGTTGAGGACCGCGAAGCAGTTGTCGCTGACCTGCTTCATTTCCATGGGGTCAATTCCCGCCTTTGAGTCGTTTCACGCCTTCGATGAGCGGGTGCCATCCGTACATGAGCGAGACCGTGAAGTTGTCCATCCGCAGGTCCTCGGGAGCGAAGTCGTCAACGGTGGACTTGTAGCCGACGGTGAGGCTCAGGTTGTCGTTGATCGTGTAGCCGAGGCTGAATCCAAGGCCGAAGTTGTTCAGCTTCTCCCCGGTGACGCCGCCGATGGTCGCCTGGCCGCCGGTGTACCAGGTGGTGTCGAACGAGGCCCAGAAGTGCTCGGTGAAGTCGCGCGTCAGGTGCGCATCGAGCTGGAACATGGGATCGGTCTCGAGCGTCTCTCCGACGTAGTCGTCGTTGGCGCCGAACAGCCACACGGCGGGGAGCAACTCCAAAGTCGTGCGCCGGCCCGGCACCCACGGGCCGAGCTGCCAGACGATGGGCGCACCCAGGCGGCCATACCAGCGGTTCTGTCCAAGATTCAGGGGCTTCGTGTTGTCGTACTTGCCGATCGGCAGCGCGAGATCGGCGAGCAGGTCGACCGAGAATCCCGGCTCATAACGCAGGGAATCGGGAATGTTCTTCTGCGCCCGCGGGCCGATGACGTTGAGGACGAACTCGAACATGGGGTCGCCGAACCCGTTGGTCGATTCGTCGAACGTCCTGCCCGATACCGTGGCCGTGCCCGAGAGTCGACCCATGGGCGCGATGAACGCGCCGATGGCTGAGCGATCGAAGAGCGTGAAGGTGTGCGCGTAGCCCGCGAGGGCCATCGTCGCGTCGAACTCCGCGTCCGTCGAGACGACGATATGCGCCGGGTCGAACGGGTTCGTGTTCCCGCTGATGGAGTTGACGATGACGGGCACCGCGTTCCCGCCCGACAGCGTTTTCCAGTAGAACCGCGCCGGAGTCTGGGCCTGCGCGCGCCCGGGACAGAACGCGCCGGCCGCGAGCATCGCTGCAATGACCCACCGGAACCAGGAACCCGAGGGCATTGGACCTCCTGAACGGGCTGAACA
>DAISKN010000115.1:0-13096 GCA_036820975.1 Acidobacteriota bacterium
CGGCGAGATAGGTGCGGTCCCCGCGCTCGATTCCCGGGTTCGCGTTCACCTCGACGCAGCTTCCGAGCGGCACCCCGGCGAGAACGGCCTGGTGCCTGAACTCTTCGAGCTTCTCGAAGTATCGGTCGCTGCCCCACCACCATTGATAGAAGTCGAAGCTCAGGATCTCCGGCTCCGCGACCTTCATGTAGGTGCGGAGGAACTCGCCCGTGGTCGAGAGCATGTTGACGAAATAGTGAGGATCGGGATCGATGGCCGAGAGCTCCCGCCGCTTCGCAACGAGGGGGAGGAACGCTTCTTCGGGGTAGGGCTCGTCTCCCAGGTGGTAGCCCCAGAGCGCCGGATGGCCTTTCAGGCGCGAGACCGTCTCCGGGCTCGGGTCGCGGACCATCGCTTTCAAGCCGTGCTTCGCGAGGACGTCGATCGACGCTTCGTTCCCGTCGACGACGGTGAAGCCTGCTTCCGCGAGCGCCCGGGCCTGGGCTTCCCCATCGTCCACCTCGGGGAGACCCCAGAGGTAGATCAGGAACTCGAACGTCTTGCGAGCGGCGAAGAGCGCGCTCAATGACCCTCGATCTCGCCGATCGTCTTCTCGAGAAACTCGCGCACCGGGGGCTCCATCTCGGTGAACTGGATGCCCATCCCCGCGCCCTCGGTCCCGTCTTCCAGCGAGCGGACGGCCCCCTGCCAGCGGACGACCCCCTGCACCATCAGCTCCTTCTCCGCTCCGTCGAACTGGAGTAATAGGCTCACGGGGGTTCCGGCATCGGGGCCCCGTTTGTGGGTCTTGACGAAGAGACCTTCGGTCGAGATGTTCTGGCAGTCGGCGTCGACCGCTCGGGCCTGGCCCTTGGCGACGTAGAGCACCCGGACCTTCGCGACGTGGCGGGGGGCGCTCCTCGGGTCGAAATTATGCCGCTGCATCGGATTCCTTGGGGAAAACAATATAGCCGAGACGAGCGGTGATGTCGATTCCATCTAAGCGGCTGAGACCAAACCACTTCTGCCGTCGCGGACCCTCTCTGAGAACTTTTGATAAAAATGGACCTCCTCTCTGAGGACTTCGCTCGAAGGCACCTGCTACTCCTTGCCCGTGACGCGAGGAGGGCCGATGACGAGAGCAACCGTGCTGTTCCTGACCGTTCTGTGGAGCGCGAAGATCGTAGTGGGGGGCGAGGGGCGGCGCCTCGAGCTCGTCTGGCAGGACGCTCACGGGCTGTTCCCCGACTTCGAGCGCGTGCGCTCGGAGGCGGACCCAATCTTTCGAGACCTGGGCGTCACCGTCCGCTGGGAAGTGGGGGCCGAACCGAGGCCGTCCGATGCGGGAGGCCGCCGAATCCACGTCGTGCTCATGCCCTCCGAGCCCGCGGGCTGGGGGATATCGCCGAGCGCGATGGGAGTCGTTCTCCTTCCCGAGCGAGCCCGGCAGAGCACCGCGTACCTCTTCTATCCACCCATCCTCCGAAACGTCGGTCTGGGCCGGAAAGCAGGCGCGATGCTGAACCCGCGCGAAAGAAGGGACGTCGCCCGGGCGCTCGCTCGCGTCGTCGTTCACGAGGTCATCCACGCGATCGTCCCCCACCTCTCCCACGCCGACGAAGGCGTGATGCACGACGCCCTCCTCGCGGGAGCGCTCTCGAAGAACGCGATCGAGATCGATGACCGCACCCGGGAGGAGCTCCTCCGGGCGATGGAGTAACCCTCATGACGACACTGGACCCGTTCCGGATCGGTTCGTGGCGCGTCGATCCCGTGCAGAGCCTCCTCACGAGGGAGGACCACCGCGTGCGCGTCGAGCCCAAGGCGATGCGGGTTCTCGTCTATCTCGCGGAGCGAGCGGGCGAAGGCGTCGCCCGGGACGAGATCCTGCGCGCAGTGTGGGACGGCTCGCACGTCCACGGGGAGGTGCTGACCAACGCGATCTGGGAGCTGCGAAAGGCGTTCGGCGACGACCCCCGCGAGCCCGAGGTCATCCAGACGATCTCACGGAAGGGCTACCGGCTTGTTGCCCGGGTCGAACGCAGTGAGGTGCGGGAAGGCGCACTTACCGGGGTCTCGAGCCGGCTTCGCGCCTGGGTTCGGAAGTGAAGAACCGGAGACCAAACGGCGCTGGAGCTCGAGGATTCGACCTTCGATTCTCCTGAAATAAAGCCTTCCAGCCGGACAACCTGCCTCTCCTCGCCGCGCAGAGCATGTCTCGGGATTCAATTTAGTGAATCAGCAAATCGCTTTGCGCGAAAACCCCCAGCCCTGCGGAAGTTCTCGCGGAAGCTTCACCGGAAGGTGTTGCCCAGAAAGGCTCGCGCGAGGCACTACTCTTGCAAGAGCTCTCGAGCGCAGCAGGAGGCTCCCATGAAGAGACGGGCCCTGGTTCCGAGTGCTGCCGCCGCCCTGGTTCTTCTCGGCGGCTGCGGCGATTCTCCACTTTCCCGATCGGAGGTCGCCGCGGCGCTGAGCGTCACGCTCGAGACCGAGCATCATTCGTTTCACGTGAGTCCCGGAGATGGCGTGGAGTCGGACTGGCAGGAGAGCTTCCATGCATGGGCCACCCGGGAGATCGGCCTTTCGTCCGTTCCGACGATCCAGTATTACAAGTACCTGAATCGATCTCATCTCGACGCTTTGACGGGACTGCCGGGAAACGCCTGGGCTGACCCTGTGACCTTCTCCATTCATACCATCTGGCCGACGGACAATCACGAGGTCGTTCACCTCTACGCCTCTCGCTTCGGGAGCCCCACCGCACTCTTCAGCGAAGGCTTTGCCGTCGCCCATCAGGTCAATCCCGTTACCGGCGACTTGGTGCCCAAGTGGTCTTCCGTGCCCGTGCATACCTGGGCGCGCCGGTTCCGGCGGGAGGGCCGCCTGATCGGGATAGCCGAGCTCCTCGAGAGCTCCGATTTTCGCCGTTTCGACGATAACGTGACCTATCCGGAAGCGGGGTCGTTCATCCGGTATCTCATCGACGAGTACGGGCTCGACAAGATGCTGGAGCTCTTCCGCAACGGCTCGCCCCACCAGACGGACTCCGAGGTCCGCTCCATTTTCAGCGCGATCTACGGTTTTTCCGTGGAAACGGCGGAAGAAGGATGGAAGGTTTTCATCGACGG
This sequence comes from Acidobacteriota bacterium, assembly GCA_036820975.1. Taxonomy (GTDB): domain Bacteria; phylum Acidobacteriota; class Vicinamibacteria; order Marinacidobacterales; family SMYC01; genus DAISKN01. The sequence goes on from DAISKN010000115.1 coordinate 3,111, forward strand.
ATGATCCAAGGCGGGCTCGCCTGCGTCGGTCAGCCATCCAACTGCTTGCTCTGCTGCCTCCGGGTTGCTGATGTGGATAGATACATACACACTGGAATTGCTGGTCGTGTTACCTATCTGGAGATGGACATGAAGACGGTTCAGATGACCCTGGACGAGGACCTGATCGACGCAGTGGACAGGGCCGCGAAGCGGCTGGGCACGAGCCGGTCCGCGTTCACTCGGGAGGCGCTCCGAGGAGCCCTCGACCGGCTTCGGAAAGAGCAGCTCGAGCAGAAGCACCGGAGAGGTTATGAACGGCACCCGGTGAAGCCCGGTGAGTTCGACGCGTGGGAGAGCGAGCAGGTATGGCCCGACTGAAGCGGGGGCAGGTTCGTCAGATCGACGCGTGACTCGGCGCACGATTTTCTCGGCGAAGTCACGTTCGCTCCGAACCGCGATTGCGTTCGACCCTCATTCCGCCCGTACGGATTTCAGGTCATCGGACTCTCGCCCAAGGCTTGACGGTCATCGATCGAACGCGCCCGGGCGTCGACGGGGCCGTTTACTTCGATCGAGCCGCCCGGTAGAATCGTCGCCGGTCTCCGTCTCGAAAAGAGGCGTCGATGAACGGTCGTTTCTACGTGGGCGAGTGGCTCGTGGAGCCGGAGCAGAGTCGCCTCGTCCGCGGGAGTGAAACGACGAAGGTCGACCCCAAGGCGATCCAGGTCCTCTCCTTCCTGGCGCAGCACCCCGACGAAGTTCTGACGAAAGAGGAAATCATCGGCTCGGTCTGGGACGGTGCCTTCGTCTCGGACGAAGTGCTGACGACGGCGATCTGGGGACTTCGAAAAGCCCTTGGAGACGACGCGAAAGAGCCACGGTACATCCAGACGATCCCGCGCCGGGGATATCGACTGATCGCCCCGGTCGAGAAAGCGGGCGGAGAGGCATCGGCTCGTTGGGAACCGTCACCCTATCCCGGCCTTTCCGCCTTCTCTCAGAGAGACGCGCAGTACTTCTTCGGTCGCGAAGAGGAAGTCGAGGCGTTGTGGGCGAAGCTCCAGGAGCGAAATCTTATTGGGTTCATCGGACCTTCCGGGGCGGGGAAGAGCTCGCTCCTCCGAGCCGGCCTGATCCCGGCCTGCCCGGAGGGTTGGGGTGTTCTGCTGTGCCAACCGAGAAACGATCCCTTCCTGCCGTTCGAAGGATTCGGCGCCTGGCGCGCGGAGCACTCCGAGGCTCTCGTCATCGTGGACCAGTTCGAGGAGCTGTTCACGCTGAACGATGAAGAGACTCAAGGCCGCTTCGCCGAGCTTCTCGCCGGGTTGTCGAAATCAGGCGTTCACGTACTCCTTTCGATGAGAGACGACTTTCTGATTCGCTGCCACACCCAACCGGCGCTGGCGCCGGTGTTCAAGGACCTGACGCCGGTATTGCCGCTGGAGGGGCCGGCGCTCCGAAAAGCCTTGGTAGAGCCCGCCCGAACGTCGGGATATCGATTCGAGGGCGAGGCCCTGGTCGCTGAGATTCTGACCGAGGTGAGCCGGGAGCGAGGAGCTTTGCCGCTTCTGGCGTTCGCCGCCTCGAAGCTGTGGGACAAGAGGGACCGTGGAGTGCGCCTTCTCACGCGGGAGGCATATCTCTCGATCGGCGGGGTCGCGGGAGCTCTGGCGAAGCATGCGGAGGAGACGCTTTCGAAGATCGGCGTCGAGCACGAGCCGTTGGTGAGGGAGATCTTCCGCAATCTGGTGAGCGCCCAGGGGACGCGAGTCCCGACGGTCAAGGAAGAGCTCCTGACGGTCTTCGCGTACCGCGAGGGGGCGGCTGGCGTTCTCGGGAGGCTCATCGACGCGCGGCTCTTGACGTCGGCGGGAGAAGGGGTCGAGATCATTCACGAGTCGCTTCTCACCGCCTGGCCGAGGCTCGTGCGGTGGCAAGCGCAGGATGCCGAGGGGGCTGTCCTTAGGGACCAACTGCGCCAGGCGGCGCGAGCGTGGCAGGAACGGGGCCGCCCCGAGGATCTTCTCTGGATGGGGACGTCCTATCGAGAGCTCGCGCTCTGGAGCGAGCGCTATGCCGGCAGACTCTCGGCGACGGAACAAGCCTTCGCGGACGCCGCGACGAGACTCGCCGGGAGTCAGCGAAGGAATCGGCGAATCGCCATTGGAGCCGTGCTGGCCGCCGCCGTCACCGTGAGCGGCATTGTGACTTTGCTATGGAGACAGGCGCAGGCGGAAGCCCTTCGAGCGGAGGCGAGCAAGCTTCTCGCGCTCGCCGAGCTCCGGTTTGTGGAAGACCCAACCGAGGCGCTTGCCTTCGCCACCGCAAGCCTCGAACTGGCCGATACCGACGAGGCGCGCATCTTCGCGGTCAAGATCCTCTGGGAGGCTCCACCCGCGTTGGAGTTGACCGCGAGGCCGCAAGCGGTGAGAGTGCCCGCTTTCAGCCCTGACGGGAAATGGCTCGCCGTCGCGGGTCACGGAGAGGACGTATTCGTCTGGTCCTCGGACGGGAAAGGTCCTTTGGTCCTGCCCGGGCACGAGGTGATTCCTCGCGGCCCCAACCGCGCGGAATGGGCCTCGAACGATCTCCTGGTGACGGGATTGTTCGGAAACTTCGGGAGCCAAGCATTTTTGTGGTCGCTTCCCGAAGGAAGGCGTCTACGGACGGTCGACTTCGGCGGGCCCAGCTCCTGGCAAACGGGGCAGCACAAACTTTTCGCCGAGACCCTCGACGGCGGTTCGGCGGACTCCGGGGTCGGTCTTCTGCGCTCATGGACGCTTCCAGACGGCGAGCGCTCGATCCTGGGCCGCGTCGATGGGAAGAGGCTTGGGGCAGAGGGGACGTTTTTCGCTCCCGACGGCAAAAGCTGGCTGTACGAAAGGGAACAAGGGCTGCATCTGCGGCCCCTCCCCGACGGCGCGGGACCGGACCGCCTCTTCGCTCGGCTCGCTGGTAGAGTCACGAATGTCTCGGTCTCGCTTGCGTCGGAGCAACTGGCCGTCGCGGACGAGTCGGGTGACATCCATCTATGGGAGTTTTCTTCTCAGGGAGCCGCAAGCGAACGCGTGATTCGCAAGCCGGACTCTGCGTCCTCATGGGTCCTACCCGACCCCTCCGGTCGGTGGCTGACCGGCGACCCCGACCGAGAGCGGCAAGTCCGTCTCTGGGACGTCAACGCATGGCGGGCATCGCGGCCCTTGGCTCTTCGGCGAAGTGGGTCCTGGTACGGTTCGATGTCGAGCTTCGACCCGACGGGGGAGTGGGTCGTGGCCACGACGAACGTCTGGTCTCGCCTCACTTTCTGGCCTGTCGGCAAGACCTACCCATCGGTCGTGGACGGTTACGAGCGCCTCACGCGTGTACTGGCGTTCAGCGGCGACGGAAAGTGGCTCGCCACGAACTGGGGCGACGGCAAGCTGCGCCTCTGGCCCGTGCCCGGAAGCGGGATGGTTGACGTACGGACGCTGATCCGCGCCGGGACGGGTGATGTGAAGTCTCTCGCCTTCGATCCAAACGGCCGTTATGTCTTCGCCGTGGGGAACCAAGGTCAAGCCTGGATCGTTCCGATCGACGGCTCCGCGGCGCGGCAGCTTCAGGGGTTTTCCGAGCAGAGCTTGCTTGGCGCGGCCGCGGTTTCACCGAGTGGACGCCGAGTGGCGACCGCGTTCTGGTTCGGCCAGGGCGAAAGGGCGATGCGGGTTTGGGACCTCGAAACCGGCGAGCATCGGCGATTCGACCTTCCTATCCTCGATCCCAGCGCGGAAGGGGGAGCGGAGAGCGAGCGCGGGATCGCGAGATTGGCATTTGCGGACGAAATGACTCTATACACGGCGGGTGCCGGCGGGCTATGGCGATGGAACCTGGAGACGGGATCGCACGAAGTCGTGGCCGCAGCCTCGCCGGGGTATTTGATGATGGGATCGTTCAGTGCCGACGGTGGCGCCGCGCTCACCGCGCAGTGGTCGCTTAGCCAATCAGAGGACACTCCGGCAGTGCTCCACGACTTGACTGCCGGCACTTCCCGGGAACTCACGCCCAGCACCCGAGATTGGACAGTCGTCGCACTCGACCCATCAGGCACGGTAGCGGCGACCGGAAGTGTCGACGGGGTCGTAAGGGTCGGACGGCTCTCCGGCGGAGAACCGCATTTGCTCGTCGGACACAAAGGTGCGATCGACAAAATCGCAATCTCCCCGGACCTGCGCTGGATCGTCACGACGGGAGAGGACCAGACGCTCCGCCTGTGGCCCCTCCCGGATCTTTCGAAGCCACCGCTCCACACACTGCCTCACGACGAGCTTCTCGAGAAGCTGCGGTCTCTGACGAACATCCGCGTCATCAGGGATCGGTCCTTGCCCGACGGCTGGAAGATTGAGGTCGGTCCGTTCCCGGGCTGGGCAAGAAATCCCGGTTGGTGACCCACGGACCGTTACGTGGAATGCGTACTACTTGCCATGAATTCTTACATAATGTAAGAATTCATGTATGAAGGTAATAAAGGTGACTTCGAAGGGTCAAGTGACCATCCCGTCGGAAGTCCGCGCGTCGCTCGGGATCGACGAGGGGACGTACCTGGAGGTCTCCGAGGAGGGGGAGGAGATTCGGCTTCGAAAACTCGTCCCCGCCCGCCCTTTGAGCGGCGACGATCCCATCTGGAGTCTCGTCGGCGCTGGACAAAGCGGGCTCGAGGATGTTTCCGAAGAGCACGATCGGTACATCGCGGACGGAGAGATCGAACGATGGCGAGAGTCCTCGTAGATACGAGTGCGGTTTACGCGGTGCTCGATCGGAGCGATGCCCGTCATGCCGCGGCGAAGGACTCCCTGGAGAGTCTCAGAAAAGGGCGGTCCGAGCCGCTTCTGACCAACTTCATCGTGGCCGAATGCCACGCTCTCGCGCTCGCGCGGCTCGGGGCCGATGTGGCGCGAAGATGGCTGCTTTCGAACGTCTGGGCCGTAGAGCGCGTCACGGAGGACGACGAGGCCAATGCCCGTGAGACGATCCGGAAATACTCGGACAAGACCTTCTCCTACACCGATGCGACCAGCTTCGCGGTCATGGAACGTCTCGGACTCCGCACCGCGTTCGCGTTCCACCCTCACTTCCGCCAGTACGGCTTTCAGGTCATCGGACTCTCGCCCAAGGCTTGACGGTCGTCGATCGAAACGCGGGGGCGGCTTACATCGAGTAAAATCGCCTCGTCCGCGGGAGCGAGTCGGCGAAGCTCGACCCCTCGAGCGTTTCGATCCTTCGTTCCCTGCCGGTGAGAACGGGCGCGCAGAGCTCGGCGAAATCAGGAGCCGTCATCGCCATCCGCTCCCGGAGCTCGCTCCCGCGGCCAACACCGTCATCGTCCGACCGAGGCTGGAACGATGCTCCGGTTTCCGCCGGTTCGTATCAAGAGAGCTCGGCAAACTCGCCGTAAGTCTCGGTGAGGGCGGCATCGAGGATCTCGACCGCCACGTCGATTTCCGGCTTTCCAATGATGAGTGGAGGTGCCATGCGGAACGTCCCGCCCATTCCCGGGAGCTGCACGATGTTCATCGACAAGCCCAGCTCGAACGCGCGCCTCGCGACCGCCGCGCCGAACTCGGGGATGGGACGCTTGGACTCGCGGTCAGCGACGAGCTCGAGCCCCAGCATGAGGCCGCGGCCTCGGATGTCTCCGATGCACTCGTGCCGCTCCTGGAGCTCACGCAATCCTCGAACGAAATAGCTCCCCATCTCGAGAGCGTGGTCGGCGAGACGTTCCCTCAGAATGACGTCGACGACCGTGCTCCCCACCGCCGCGGGAAGCGGATCCGACACGTGGGTGGTGTAAAAGAGGAATCCGCGCTCGTGGCACTTCTCTTCGATCTCGGCGCTGGTGATCGTGGCCGCGAGCGGGAGCCCCGCCCCCAGCGTCTTCGAGAGCGTGAGGATGTCGGGTACGACGTCGTGGTGCTCGAAAGCGAACATCTTTCCCGTGCGGCCCAGCCCGGTCTGGGCCTCGTCCACAATCAGGAGCATGTCCCGCTCTTCGCATTTGCGTTTCAGCTTCTTCAAGTACCCGGGCGGGAGCTCGATCATCCCGCCGGAGGAGAGAATCGGCTCGGCGATGGAGGCCGCGAAGGCACCGACGCTCTGCCGGTCGAGCACGGAGAACCAGGTGTCGAGCATCTGGAGCTCGTAATCCTCGCCCGCCCCCGCCGGTCTCCGGTACGGATTGGGGGTGGGAAGCGCCATGACCCCGGGCATCGCCGGCCCGTAGCCTTTACGGCTTGCCGAGAACGTGGTGGCGGCGACGGCGCCGGTCATCCCGTGCCAGGCGGAATCGAACGCGACAACCTCGAAGCCGCCGGTGTACATCTTGGCCAGCCGCAGCGCCGCCTCGTTCGACTCCGCGCCCGTCGTGAGGAGCAGAACCTTGCTCAGCGAGTCGGGCAGAAGGCTCGCGAGCTTCTCGGCGAGCTCCACCACCGGCTGCGACAGCATTCCCGAGAAGAGGTGAATCAGCGACTCGCTCTGGCGCCGGATGCAATCGACGACCGCCGGGTGCGAGTGTCCGAGGATGCCGCTCATCTGCCCCGAGGTGAAGTCGAGGACCCGGCGCCCGTCGTCCATCTGGACGTAGGCCCCCGCGGCTCCGGTGGCGAGGCCGGGCAGGAAGCTTCCAGCGTAACGTATCAGGCTTCGCGTTCTCGGATCGCGCAGGGACAAGAGCGACTCCTTCACCGCACGCGGGGGTGCTTCGACATCCTGCTCCCGAAGCGAGGGGGATTTCAAGCCTCCCGTCACCGTCTGCGGGAAGATCGGTGTCTCGACGCGGCCGCCGCCGCTCTTTTGGACCATGCAAGACGACGAAACATCCCCCCAGGGCGGAAGCTCGATGTGGGTTCGTTCCCGGGCTGGGCGTTTCCACCGAAATGGTGAGCAGGCGGAATCCCTTGCTCAGGGAATGTACGCGATCCGGTCTTGCCATTCGTTGGGCTGGCTCGCGTAGGCGACGAGGACCAGAAACTCCACCAACACCGGCACGTTCGTGCCGGGGCGTATCATGAGTACGCCGGGAACGTGATGGCCGCGTTGCAGATGCCGATCGAGATGACGCGGGATCGTGTGCTTGTCTTCGGTGACGAGGAGCCTTTTCTCGCGCTCCACCCACGCCAGAATCGTCGCGTCATCGCTGCTAAGCGGAAGATCGCCCGGCTCGCCCACACGCAAGACGTCCAACGGATCTACCCCGCGCTTGTTGTGTCGTTGTAAAGCTCTGAGAATGCGCGCAGGGACGTTCTCGTCCAAGAGGAATGCCAGCACGGCGATTCACGGGCCAGTGGCGCGACGCATCGTCTCCATTCGCGTTCGGAGCTCTGACGCCGACGGACCTTTCTCGGCCCCCAAGCGTTGTCGCTCGATTTCATCTTCGCAACGGGCGATGTAATCGTCCACGGCGCCCTGGTTCTCCAGATAGAAAGCTATGACCTTGTGCACGTGGGCCAGGGACACCGTCGGGTACTCGCACGCGAGCATCTCAGCCGAAAGCCCCTCGTTGTAGTAGTGAATGAGAGTGGCGAGCCCGATTCGATGGCCCGTCAGATGAATGAACCCATCGGCGTCGCGCGTCAGGTAGTCCGGCAGCTTCATAGGTTGCTCCTACACCTCCATTGTACAACTCGGCGAAGATACATTGGCACGGCCGGGCTTCGTGGAGGGAAGCGGAGATGACACCCGGTCTGCAGCGTCGGTTCACCGGCGGTGATCTGCGCGGACGTGACTCGAGGGCCGTCGACCAGTCAGGGAAGGAGCCCGAGGAAAGCCGTTCCTACCCTAGAGTCGACCTCACGGCGTGGGTGAAGGAGGTGATCTCCAAGGGCACGCTCTGCGGGGTCGCAGTGTAAGAAACCGCGCGTTGCCCCTCACTGAAGGCCGGGGTTCGTTTTCACGCATGGATACGGACCGGAGTCACGTTCATGAGGTGATGCACACCGGGTTGGTTCGTTTGGTGCCTTCTGGAGGACCGCATGAAAATACCTCAGGGCGGGCTCGGAAAATCGCTGCCAACCTGTCGATCTCCGGGGACGTCGTTCGACGCGTAAGTAGGGGCACTTCCATGACGACGATATTCGGTAAGCGGGTCTCTGACTATCTCCTTTTCCAGAAGGGCTTCCTCGTGGCCGCGGCCGCGGTCGGCTTTGGCCGGCTGGGATTGTCGCTCGCGAGCCTCCAGGACTCGACGGTGGCGTGGCTTTCGATGAGCGCGGTTGTCCTCGCGGCGACGCTCTATTACGGAGTCTCCGTCCGTACGCGGCGCTTCAGGAGTTACCCGCAGCTTCTTCCGCTGGTCTTCTTCCAGGTGGCGCTCACCCATGGGACTGCGATCCTCGGAATCCTCGTTTCGATGGCCGGCTTTCCTAACGTCTTCACCGCTCCGGAATTCAGCGGCCCGGTTGCCAATCCGAATCCATGGGGCCACCTCGCGGCGCATCTCACCATCGGCATCGTCGTCCCGACGCTGCTCCTCTGGGTCGCGGGGTCGCGCTTCCTGCTCCTCACGAATAAAGTTGCGCGACGCGAGGTGGTCGCCTAGCGTGCCGGGAGGAAAGAGAGGAATCCCTATGCGATACATGATCATCGTCAAGGCGAACGAAGACTCGGAGAAAGGCGTCCTTCCCGAAGAGAGCCTCATGGCCGCGATGGCCAACTACCACGAGGAGCTGGTCAAGGCGGGAGCGCTCCTCGATGGCTCCGGTCTGAAACCGAGCTCTGAAGGGTGGCGCATCAAGTACTCGGGCGGAAAGCGCACCGTCGTCGACGGTCCTTTCACCGAGGCGAAGGAGTTGATCGCGGGCTACACGCTGATCCAGGTGAAGTTCCCGGAGGAGGCGCTCGAGTGGAGCAAGCGATTTCCCAATCCACGCGGCGAAGGCAAGGACAGCGAAATCGAGGTGCGCCCTCTGTACGAGCTCGAGGACTTCGGCCCCAGCGACACCGTCGAACGAATTCGCGAAATGGGGATGGGCGAGAAAAAATAGCGGCCGTCGCCTTGCGCGAAAGGAGCGGGCTTGGCGATGATCGGATGCCATGGGGATTACCACCGATACCCATCGAGTCATCGAGGCGGTCTTTCGCATCGAGTCCGCGCGGATCATGGCCGGCATCACCCGCATCGTGCGGGACCTCAGCCTCGCGGAGGAGCTCGCCCAGGACGCCCTGGTCGCCGCGCTCGAGAAATGGCCCAGGAGTGGAATCCCCGATAATCCGGGCGCCTGGCTCATGGCCGTCGCCAAGCATCGCGCCATCGACGCCCTTCGGCGGACCAAGCTCCTCGAGCGCAAGCACGAGCAGATCGGCCGCTCGCTCGAGACCGAGCAGGTGACCGAGGCGAAGGCCGTCGAAGAATCCTTGGACGACGAGGTGGGCGACGACCTGCTGCGGCTGATCTTCATCGCCTGCCATCCCCTCCTCTCTCCCGAGGCGCGGGCGGCGCTGACGCTCCGCCTGCTCGGAGGTTTGACCACCGAGGAGATCGCGCGGGCGTTCCTCGTTCCCGAGGCGACGGTCGCGCAGCGCATCGTGCGCGCCAAGAGAACGCTCGCGAGAGAGAAGGTTCCCTTCGAGGTGCCGCGCCGGGCGGATCTCGCTCCTCGCCTGGGCTCGGTGCTCGAGGTGATCTACCTCATTTTCAACGAGGGCTACACGGCGACGAAAGGCGACGATCTGATGCGGCCCGCTCTCACCGATGACGCTCTGCGACTCGGTAGAATCCTCGCAGGGCTCATGCCGGAAGAGCCGGAAGTGCACGGCCTGGTCGCGCTCATGGCGATCCAGGCTTCGCGCACGCGGGCGCGGGTGGGCCCCTCGGGCGAGCCGATCGGCCTTCACCATCAGAACCGCGCTCTGTGGGATCGAGTCCTCATCGCGCGAGGCCTCGCCGCCTTGGAGAGGGCGGAGAAGCTCGGGGGGAGGGGCGTCTACACCCTCGAAGCCTCCATCGCCGCCTGCCACGCCCGGGCGCGGGTGCC
>DAISKN010000116.1:0-13080 GCA_036820975.1 Acidobacteriota bacterium
CGCGGGGTATTTCGGCTCGAGGTTGACGACGGTGCCGATCTGGTGCTTCCCGATGCCTCGCATCTTCCCGATAGCTTCGGGATCTAGGAGATTTCCGCCTCGAGCGTTGTAACGTCCACGACACACCGTGATGCCGTTATGGGAGCTCGTTGCGCGGCCGTCTCGAGTTTCTCTAGATAGCGGGCTCGTTGGAGCACGCCTCATTTTATCTTGAAAAATCGGAGCTCCACTCCGAATTTACGGGCAACAAACGGCTCTAGTGCTCCCAGGATGGACCGATCTTTAGTTCTACCTTTAGCGGCACTTCCAGCGGATAAACGTTCTCCATCGTCTCCCGCACGACCAGGGACGCCCGCTCGAGCTCGGGCTCCGGAGCTTCGAGGACGAGCTCGTCGTGCACCTGCAGCAGCAGCCGGGTCCCGAGCTTCTCCTCGCGCAGGCGACGCGAGAGATCGATCATCGCTTTCTTGATGAGGTCCGCCGCCGTCCCCTGGATGGGCGTGTTCACCGCGACCCGCTCGGCGGCGGAACGCGTCGCCCGGTTGCGGGATCCGATCTCGGGGACGTAGCGCTGCCTGCCGAAGAGGGTCCTCACCTTCCCCGTGCGACGCGCCTCGCGGACGATTTCGTCGATGAGCTCGCGCACCTTGGGATAGCGGTCGAGATAGGCGTCGATGAACGCCTGCGCCTCGCGCGTTGGGACGCCGAACTCCTTCCCGAGGGTGAAGGCGGTCTTCCCATAGATGATGCTGAAATTGATGATCTTGGCCCGCCGCCTTTTCTCCGAATCGCTCAGGCCCGACGAAGCGCCGAACACCTGCTTCGCGGTGCGGTCGTGGATGTCTTCCCCGGCGCGAAAGGCCTCGATGAGCGCGGGGTCCCGGCTGAGGTGCGCGAGCACCCGGAGCTCGATCTGAGAGTAGTCCGCCGAAAGGAGCTTCGTGCCCGGGGGCGCGACGAAGGCCCGCCGCAGCCGCCGCGCGAGATCCGTGCGGATGGGAATGTTCTGGAGATTGGGGTCGCTGCTCGATAGCCGTCCGGTCGCGGCGACCGTCTGATGGAACGTGGTATGGAGCCGGCCGGTCCTGGGATGCACCAGGCTGGGAAGGGTGTCCACGTAGGTTCCCTTCAGCTTGGAGAGGCTCCGGTACTCGAGCACCTTCTTCGGGAGCGGAAACGATGCCGCGAGCTCCTCGAGGACGTCGACCCGGGTCGAGGCGGCGCGCTGTTTCTCGGTCTTCTTGAACGAGGGCAGGTTCATCTTGTCGAACAGGATCTCTCCCAGCTGGCGGGGCGAGTTGATGTTGAACTCGACTCCGGCGAGCTCATAGATCTCCGTCGTCAGCCTCTGGAGCTCGGCGCCGAGCTCGACCGACATCTTTTCGAACTCGCCGCGGTCGATGGCGATGCCCGCGAGCTCCATCGCCGCGAGCACTTCGATGAGAGGCAGCTCGAGCTCGCGATAGACCCGCTCGAGCTCGTCTTCCTTCAGCCGGCTCTCCATGCGCTCCGAAAGGCGCAGCATCCTCTCGGCGCGCTCGGCGGCGAGCCTTCCCTTGGAGGCTTTCGAGGCGGCCGACTCCGACGGCGGGGCGATTCCGGGAAGGACTCCCTGGGCCTGGGCGGGCTCGCTCTCGGCGGAGAGCGGTTTTTGCAGGAACTCGAGAACGAGATCGGAGAGCTCCTGCGAGCGGCGCGAGGGGTTCAGAACGTAGGAGGCGATCTCGGTGTCGAACCCGATTCCCGGAAACGCCATCCCCCGCGCGCCGAAGAAGGTGACCGCCCGTTTGAGCGCATGGCCCGTCTTCGAAAGCGAGGCGTCCGCGAGGAGAGGGGCGAGGCGCTCGATCAAGAGCGCCTCGGGGATCCTCGCGTCCGCCGTGGCGTAGACTCCTTCTCCGGCCTCGACCGCGAGTCCGACGCCGAGAAGGCGGCTGCCCCAGGGGTCGAAGAATCCCCCTCGTTCCGGATCGCTCAGGTCGAGCCACAGCGACAGCCGCTTCCTTTCCCGGGCGCGCGCGAGGAAGCGATCGAGATCCGCCGGGCTCTCCAACGGGAGGAAGCTCGCGCTCAGGTCCACGGCCTCCTGGGGCGGCATGTAATCCTTCACGATCGACGTGAACTCCAGCTCTTCGAACAGACGCCGCGCCGCCTCCCGGTCGGGGCCGTGATACCGCAGGTCCTCGAGCCCCACGTCGAGCTCGAGGTCGGTGGCGATGGTGACGAGCTCTTTCGAGAGCCGCGCTCCCTCACCGTGCTGCTCCAGGGCTTCCCGCTGCCGCTTGTTCCTCACCTCGTGAGCGCGCTCCAGGAGCGATTCGAGGCTCCCGTACTCGCTGACGAGCTTCGAAGCACCCTTCTCGCCGATGCCGGGAACTCCGGGAATGTTGTCGATGCTGTCTCCCATCAACGCTAGAACGTCCGTCACCTGCTCCGGCGGAACCCCGAACTTGCTCCGGACTGCCTCGGGATCGAGCCTTTCGTACTTCACCGGATGGATGACGGTGACCACCTCGTTCACGAGCTGCAGCAGGTCCTTGTCCGACGAGACGATGAGCACGCGGCAGCCTTCCTCGACGGCCCGCCGCGCGAGGGTTCCGATGAGATCGTCGGCTTCGATCCCTGGCGTCTCCAGAACCGGAAGACCCAGAGCGGCGCAGAGCCTCCGAGTGTAGGGGGTCTGCTGCTTCAGGGTGTCGGGAGTCGGAGGTCGGTTCGCCTTGTAGGCTGGAAACCTCTCGTGACGGGGGGTGCGCCCGCCGGCGTCGAACGTCACAGCGGCGAAGTCGTGGGGTTCGTCGGTGAGGACCTTGCGGAGCACGTTCGTGAAGCCCAGCACCGCGTTGGTGGGGAGCCCGGCGCGGGTCGCGAGCGGCGGGATGGCGAAGAAGGACCGGTAAAAGAGGTTGTTCCCGTCGAAGAGGAGCAGGGTCTTGCGGCCCTCGGTCGGGGGCATGGGAGCCGCATTCTAGCTCACCGGCTCAGGCTACAATCATCGGGGAATGAAGATCCGGGCTCTCTCTCTGCTCCTGGTCGCTGCCTCCGGCTGCGCCACCTACGAGTACGAGGAAGAGGTCTATCTCGAGGTGGACGGCGCGGGAGAGATCCGCATGAGCGGATCGACCGCCGCCATCGAAGCTCTTCACGGGCTCGACGCGGCGGATGCCGGGAGCGCGAAGGCGCTCTTCCATGGCGAGGGGATCGAGGTTCTCTCGGCGCTCGAGACCGAGCGCGATCGCAGGAAGTTCGTTCACGTCGAGGCGCGCTTCGCCGCCTGGGAGAACCTCTGCCGGCTTCCGGCGTTTCGCGGCCGCCGCTGCATCCTCGCGATGGAAGAGGAAGGTCTCGCGCTCGAGCTCTCCCTTCCTCCTCCGCGGTCCGCGGCGCCCGAAGGCCTCGATCCGCAGGCGCTCCTCGCGCTCCGGTTTCATGTTCCCAGCACCATTCGCTATCACAACTCCCCCTCCGACATCGAGCGCGGGAACATACTCTCGTGGGAGCGCACCCTGCGCGAGCACTTCGCGGGAAGGCCTCTCGACGTCGAGGTCCGTTTCGACCGGAGAACCGTCCTCGCGGCGACGGTTTCCGTCATGGGCATCGCGCTCGCTCTGGTGGCGGTCTCGATCGGGACCGCGCTCCTGGTGATGGTGCGGAAGGGCAGGCGACAGCTTCGGGCCGAAGCTATCTCCGGGTATCCTTCTCGATTCGACCATCCCTCAGGCGGATGACCCGCCTCGCGTGGGCTGCCACGTCCTCCTCGTGAGTCACCACCAGAAGCGTATTTCCCCGGCGGTTCAACTCGTCGAAGATCGATAGGATCTCTTCACCCGTTGCCGAGTCGAGGTTCCCCGTGGGCTCGTCCGCGAGGACGAGGGACGGGTGGTTCACGAGCGCCCGGGCAATCGCCACCCGTTGCCGCTGTCCGCCGGAAAGCTCGTTGGGACGGTGCCCGAGCCGATCTCCGAGGTCGACGCTCTCGAGCGCCTTTCGCGCCCGCTCCGCCCGCTCTTCCGCGCGCACGCCGCGGTATACCAGCGGAAGCTCGACGTTGCGAAGAGCGCTCGCGCGGGGGAGAAGGTGAAACGTCTGGAATACGAAGCCGATCTCCTGATTGCGGACGTGAGCGAGCTCGTCGTCGTCCATGGCGCTCACCTCGCGGCCGTTCAATCGATAGCTTCCCTTGGAAGGCGTGTCGAGACAACCGAGGAGGTTCATGAGCGTCGACTTCCCGGAGCCTGACGGCCCCATGATGGCGGCGTACTCGCCGGCCTCGACGTCCAGGTCGACTCCGCGAAGCGCGTGGACTTCCTCGGCCTGCATGGAATAGCTCTTCCACAGGCCGCGAGCTTCGATGAGGGGCATCCGCGGCTCGATTCTAACTCGAACCGGGCTCCGCTCTCAGTCTGCCGCCACCAATCCCACTTCGTTCGTGCTGTAGAGATCCATCGCGGCGCTCGAGCGCTTCTCGATCAGCTTCATTTCCACCAATCGATCGAGCGCTCTTCTGACCTCGATGGGATCGGCGCTGACCCAGAACTGCGCGATGCCCTCGACCGAGTCCTTGGCCTGGGGGTGGCGGCGGAGGTAATCGAGGATCCGCAAGGCCAGCGGGGACTCTTTGCCGACATCGGCAACGTCGTCGCGGTGCATCGTGTTCATCTCCTTGCAAGCCTCGAGCTTGGTCGAACCTGAGGAATAGCAACCGGTGTGCCATCGCCGCCAGGAGGAGCGGCGGCGCGGAAGGTGCTTCGCAGTAACGACTTCTACTGTCCCCTCGCGAATTCTCTGCGGCAAATTCCACCCGAACCTCGAGCGGAGACATAGGCTTTCTCCCGCAGATCCGCGACGACTCTCGGAGCGCCCGGGCTCGTAGGGGATTGCCGGCACAGCGAAGGAATTTCCCCTGAGACGTCGTCGCCGAAGACGGAGGCGGCGGTTCTCCGGCGGAGAACGCGCGATCTCAAGAGTCTGTTGACGCGGCATTTACGCCCGAGGCTTTCCGCCGGCAGGCGAGCGTGACTGCTCTCACCGGTGGTACGGAAATTGCTCTCTTCTGGCTGGTGCGCTCGCTCATTTACCCCTAACGGGAGGGAGTTTACTTGCCGCAAAAGATCCTGGCGGTGGACGACGAGCCCGACATTCTCCGGCTCACGCAGTTCCTGCTGGAGTCCTGGGGCTACGAGGTGACGACCGCCTCGAACGGGAAGGAAGCCATCGAGCGAGCTCACGGAGACACGCCGGATCTGATCCTGATGGACGTCAACATGGAAGAGATGAACGGCTTCGAGGCCTGCGAGGTCATGAAGAGCGACTTCGCGACTTCGTTCATTCCCATCATCATGCTGACGAGCCAGGACCAGGTGCACAACAAGATCACCGGCCTCGGGATGGGCGCCGACGACTACGTGATCAAGACGGTGGACCCTCTCGAGCTCCAGGCCCGCATCGAGATGGTGATTCGGAGGACGCAGGAGCAGTCGGGCGCGAACCCGCTCACCCGGCTTCCGGGAAACCTCGCCATCGACCGCGAGATCAAGAAGCGCCTCTCGAGCGGAAACGACTTCTCCGTCTGCTATTGCGACCTCGACAATTTCAAAGCCTACAACGACAAGTACGGCTACGAGGCCGGCGACAGGGTGATCAGCCATACCGCCAAGATACTGATGAAGGCGGTGCGTGAGACCGGCGAGACCAGCGACTTCCTCGGCCACATCGGGGGCGACGACTTCGTGGTGGTGACGACTCCGGTCCACGACAGCGGCATCTGCAAGCAGGTCGTCGAGCGCTTCGACGCGACCATTTCCGATTTCTACGACGAGGACGACCGGAAGCGGAAGAGCATCCAGGTGGAGAACCGCTCCGGACGGCTCGAGAACTTTCCCATCATGAGCATCACCATGGCGGTCGTGAGCGGCTCCCGCGCGGATCTCGAGAGCACTCACGTCATCGCCGAGCGCGCCGCCGAGCTGAAGAAGTACCTGAAACGGTTCCAGGGCAGCAACTTCCTCTCGGAGAGGCGGGGCGCGGGCGCTCACGGGGACGAGATGTCCGCGAACTGAAGCGGGTCGGCGATCCGAGGTTTTGACGAAGTGGACGACAAGAAATCGCTAGCGATGCGGGGAGTGCTGGCGGGCGCGGTCGCGGCGCTCATCGCCTCGGGTCTCTATTTCTCGGGTGTCTTCGAGTCCCTCGAGTACCAGCTCTACGACCGCGACTTTCGCATGGGCCCTCCCGCGAAAGCCCCGGCCGAGATCGTGATCGTCGCCGTCGACGAGCCCTCGCTCCGCCGTATGGGAAGCTGGCCCTGGCCCCGGGCGTTCCACGCCGAGGCTGTCCGGCAGATCAAGGCGAACGGCGCCAAGGTGATCGGAGTGGACATCGGCTTCTACGAGCCCGACCGCCTCGACCCCGTGAACGACGAGGAGCTCGCCGCCGCGACCCGCGAGGCGGGAAACGTCGTTTATCCGGCGGTTCTGGAACAGTTCCAGCAGAACGGCGAGTCGATGGTGAAGGTCATGGAGACACTGCCCGCTCTCGCGGAGGCGGCCGCCGGCATCGGTCACGCCCACATCGAGCCCAGCGCCGACGGGATCTCCCGCAAGGTGCACCTCACCTACAAGACCTCCCGGAGAACCTACTGGGCGATGAATCTCGAGATCTTGAGGGTGTATCTGGGCCTTCCAGACGGGGCCATCCGCGAGCTGCGCCCGGGAGTGCTCGGAATCGGGGACATCGAGATCCCCGTCATGTCCGACCCGGAGTCGCGGGAAGCGAGCAGCGACCGCATCGCCATCGATCACGAGATGCACATCGCTTACGTCGGCGACCGGGAGACGTTCGAGTACATCCCGGCTCACGAGGTCATCGAGGGCAACATCCCCGCCAACTACTTCACGGGCAAGATCGTTCTCTATGGAGGGAAGGCCGCGGGCCTCTACGACGACCACATGACGCCGTTCTCTCGGGAACGGACGCCGATGCCCGGGGTCGAGATCCAGGCGAACGTGATCGACGCCATCCTCAAGGAGCGCTCGATTCGGAGGACACCGCTCTGGGTCCTGAGCCTGGTGACCGCGCTCATCGCCATGGGGGCCGCCGTCCTCTATCAGTTCGTCGACACCCGGCTCGCCGCTCTTCTCATGGTGGTCCTCATCGGCGCCACCATGGGTGCCCACATCGCTCTGTTTCGCGCCGGCCAGTGGATGGAAGTGAGCCCGATCGTGGTGTCGCTAGTGCTCTCGCTAATCTTCGGGCTCATGCTGAAGATGCGCCAGGTGAACGTCGCCCTCGACCAGGAGGTCCTGAGCCTCACCGAGGCCGCCGCCCTCTCCGAGAAAGCGGGAGAGAAGACGATCATCGAAACCTTCAACGCCGCCGAGCCCACGCTTCGCGACGTGCTCGAGATTCCCGCCGCCGCCCTGCTCAAGGTCGATCGCCGGAAGGGCACCCTGACACTCACCGCCCAGTACGGCCTCACGCGCATGAACCCGCGGGAGAAGACCACTCTCAAGCTCACGGGCGACCTCACCGGGCTTCTCGCGGGGCTGGAGCCCCTGGAAGTCGAGAGCCTCGCGAAGCACCCGCTCGCGGTCCTGGTGCCCCGCCCGCAGGTTGCCGCCTACCACGCGCTGGTGGTGCCGCTGCTGTCGAAGGGAGAGACGGTCGGCGCTCTCTGCCTCTTCCGAACGAAGGCCGAGGCCTTCCCAGACGAGGAGCGGACCCTGCTCCAGGCGGTCTCGAGTGAGTTCGGGACCATCTGGTACAACGCCTCTCTCTACGGCCGCCTGACGCAGAAGAGATCGAATCCCATCGCTCCCTTCACCTACAAGAGCCAGGAACGCCGGATCCAGACGCTGAACGTGCTGAACGACGCGGTTCTCGGCGAGAAGTCGCTGATGGCTTCCATCATGGACAGCATCGCCGACGGGGTCGTCGTCACCGACGTTCTCGGCACCATCCGGATCCTGAACCCCAAGGCGAAGGAGATCCTCGGGCTCTACGGCGAGAACGCCGTGGGACAGAGCGCCGTGGACTTCATTCGGAGGTTCGAGGACGTTCCCTACGAGGTGATGCGCGACAGGTTCGAGAAGATCGTCGAGCGGGGCGAGACGTTCTCCTCGGACATCCGGATCGCGATACCCACGACTCGCTATTACACCCTGCAGCTCGGACCGGTGCGCAGCCGCGACGGCATGGTCCACGGAATCGTGGGGGTTTTGTCGGACATCACCGAGCTCAAGGAAATGGACCAGATGAAGACGGATCTCATGTCCATGGTGACCCACGAGATCCGGACTCCCCTCGCCACCGTTCGCGGCTTCGCCCAGATCCTGCTCAAGGGCGGAATCGGCACCGACAAGTCGAAGGAGTTCCTGGAGATCATCAACCGGCAGTCGAACCGCCTGGTGAACCTGGTCAACGACTTCCTCGACATCACCCGAATCGAGTCGGGAAGACAGGTCATCACCAAGGGCCCGGTGGACATGGACAAGATGATCCAGAACGCCGTCGCCGACCTCAAGCCTCTCGCCGACGAGAAGAACATCAGCCTCCAGTACGTCTCGCCCGGCGGGCTCCCCGAGGTCTTCGGGGACCGCAACCTCATCGAGCAGGTGCTCATCAACCTTCTTTCGAACGCCATCAAGTACAGCCCCAAGGGCGCCTGGGCCCGAGTCGCCGTGGCTCAGCAGAACGGCTCGGTGGCGATCACCGTCCAGGACAACGGCCTCGGCATCCCCAAAGAATCCATACCGAGGCTCTTCGAGAAGTTCTACCGCGTGCGTTGTGACGACCGGAAGGACATCATCGGTACGGGTCTGGGCCTGTCCCTGGTGAAGCAGATCATCGACGTGCACCAGGGAACCATCCGGGTGGAGAGCGAGCACGGCAAAGGCTCGACCTTCATTTTCACCGTGCCCGTCGCCAAAGCCGGGATGGAGCCCATCACCATGACCACCACTGCGAGCGTGATGGCGCCGATGGCGGCGAGCCAGAACTGAGGCGGGTCCACGAAATGTCCAAAGATCTCGTCCTGATGGTCGATGACGAGCTCGATAACCGCGTCATGATGCGGTACTTCCTCGAGTCCTGGGGATACGAAGTGGAGCTCGCGGCGAACGGCGAGGAGGCGCTCAAGAAAGTCGCCGCCAAACGGCCGGCGCTGGTGCTCCTCGATCTGGAAATGCCGGTGATGGACGGGTTCGAGGCCTGCCACCGGCTCAAGGACGATCCGAAGACCGAGCACATCCCGGTCATCATGTTCACCGGCCTCGAGTCGACGTCGGACAAGGTGAAGGGCATCCGCCGGGGAGCCGACGACTACGTCGTCAAGACGGTCGATCCCGAGGAGATCCAGGCGCGCATCGAGATGATCCTTCGCCGCAGCCGCCGCTACGAGCCGGCGCCCGGCGGCGACAAGGAGCCCGCCGACGCGGTCCTGAGCGGCTCGCTCGAGGAGAAGAGCTTCCCCGAGGCGTTCCAGCTGGCGATGGCCTACGGACAGAGCGGCACACTGGTACTCCGCAGCGGCGACCGGGACGGCCGTGTGCACCTCAGGGACGGTGTCGTGATCCACGCCGAGACGCCTTCGCTCTCGGGCGAAGATGCATTCTACGACCTCGCCCTCTGGAACAAGGGCAGCTTCAGCTACATCGTTGGCGAGGTCGCGTCAGCCGGGCAGACCATCTCGAAGTCGGGGACCTCGCTTCTCATGGAAGCGACGCGCCGCATGGACGAGTGGAACCTGATCTCGTCCAAGATTCCGAGCTTCGACGTCGTGCCTCACCGTATCGCCCCCCCCGGAAGCGAGCCTCTGAGGCTGACGCGCAGCGACTGGAAAGTGGCCAGCCTGGTGGATGGACAGAGGACCATCCGGCAGATCGCTGCGGAGCTCGGAGCCGATGTCTACGAGATCGGCCGCGCGGTCTTCGGACTCATCACGCTGGGCGCGCTCTCCTTCGAGTCGGACAAGAACGAGCGGGACGGGTTCTTCGACGCGGTTCCCGAGCTCCGAGGGGATCTCCGGGGAGACGAGCCCTACGAGCTCTCCGCCGCTTCGTGGAAGCTGCTCGCGGCGATCGACGGCAAGCGCGATCTGGGAGCCATCACCCATATCGTGGGCCTCGCGCCGCGGAAGATGGCCGAGCTCCTGAAGGACCTGGCGGAGCGGGGATTCATCCGCGTCAACAAGACCCGGTCCAGGTCGGAAACGACGCCGGCGGCGCCCGCCAAGGAGAACGGCAGGAGCGCGGAAACCGGAAAGGTCGAAGCCTTCACCCCGCGCATCCGGGCCATCGGTCTCGATTGAAAGGCATCATGCAATCACCGGAAGTTTCGAAGGATTCCTCAACCAAGGAAGCGGGCTCGACCGCGGGGACGAGCTCGTGTTTTGTCTCAAGGAGGGTAAGCACGATGAACATGAAGACCTGGACGAAGGTATTCGCATTCACCTTCGCCCTGTCCATCGCGTCGAACCTCGCTGCTGCAAATGGGGGGCGTTCCGAGGAGCAGGACAAGAAACCCACACCTGCGACCAAGATCGACTCTCCGAAAGAGCTCACGGCTTCCGCCGAGAGCTCCGGCGAGGACTACGTGGTGGTCATTACCGACAAGGACACGACGCCGCTCAACGTCTACCAGAAGTATCTGGAAAGCGCTGACTTCTGGCGTCAAATCACCGAGCACAATCTTCTGAAGGACGGCGTCGCCGTCCGCATTCCGAAGAACATGCTCAAGAACGGCCAGATTCCCGCCAAAGTCACGAAGTTCAGCGGAAGCGTCGAAATCGCCCGCAACTTCGACTGGAAGTGGGTCAAGGTCGTTCCCGACATGCTCGTCCAGGAAGGCGATTGGGTACGCACCCGGGCCAAGTCCTCGGCCGAGATTCTCCAGGACGACGGAACCGTGATCGTGCTGCGGCCGAACAGCAAGCTTCTCTTCGAAGCCCACGGCCAGACGCAGACCGCTCGCGGCGAAGTCCGTACCACCCGCCTGAAGCTCGACGAGGGGTCCATTCTCTCGCGGGTCAAGAAGCTCGCCCAGCGCGACAGCCGTTTCGAGATCTCGACGCCCACCGCGACCTCCTTCATCCGTGGAACCGAGTTCCGCGTGAAGGTCGAGCCCGAGGGCGCCACCCGCCTCGAAGTACTCGAGGGCCGGGTCGACTTCGGCGACCAGAGCCAGCAGGTTGCCGTCGACGGCAACTTCGGTTCGCTCGTGACCGCCCAGGGCGAGGAGCCCGAGGCGCCCCACGCGCTTCCCGAGGCTCCCGCGCAGCTGCTCTCTCCCGAGAACCGTCAGGTGCTCGAGGGAGATCTCGCGATGTACAACTTCGCCTGGTCCGCGGTTGCCAATGCCGTCCGCTATCACCTCGAGGTCTCCGCTGACGCCGAGTTCAAGCAGCTCGTCGACGAGACCTGGGTCGATGGCACTTCCGCTCAGGTCCAGAGCATGGATTTCTCGGACCTCGAGCCCGGAACCTACTTCTGGCGGGTTTCGGCTCTCGATGCGCAGAGCTACGAGAGCGCCTGGTCCCAGACGAGCCACTTCATCTACCCGATGAAGCTGCGCTGAGTTTCCGCCTCCTCCCGGAGGCTTGACGCCCTCTCCTCCTCACGGGGGAGAGGGCGATTTTTTTTGGCCAGTGAACCAGTTGCCGGTTAACGGTCACGGAGCGTCTGCGACGGGGAGCACCGACAGCGATCCATAGTCCGTCGCGGGCGTTGGGCGCCTGTCCATCCCATGTCTAAACTATATATATGACATGTACTCTCGCAGTGGAAATGGTGGTTCCCCGCGCTCTCGACGAGGTGTTCTCCTTCTTCTCGGACGCGAGAAACCTCGAGCGCCTGACTCCACCGTGGCTTCGATTCGAGATCGTCACTCCGGAGCCGATTCCCATGCACGAGGGCGCCGAGCTCCGTTATCGCCTTCGATGGCACGGGCTGCCTCTTCGATGGACGAGCCGGATTACCGACTGGAGCCCGCCTGTCCTTTTCGTGGACGAGCAGGTTCACGGACCCTACCGAATCTGGCGACACGAGCATCGATTCGAAGAGGTCGAGGGCGGCACCCGGGTCCGGGACCGCGTACGGTACGCCGTTCCCGCCCCCGGTTTCGTCGAGAGATTCCTCGTCCGGCCCGACCTCGAGCGGGTCTTCGCCTACCGTCAGGAACGCTTGCGGGAGATCTTCGACGGGTCGACGGAAGCGAGGGATTTCACGAACCGGTCTATCTCCCGGTCCACGCGCTCCGGCTGGATCGAGCCATAGGAAGATGCGGGCGTCGTCGATCACGACTCTCTCGACGAACGGGTTGCGTTCGACGTCCCTCCAGCCATCGTCGAAGAAGTACGGCAGCGAATTCCGCTCTTCCCATCGTCGGACCGGAAAGTATACGGAACCGCACGGGATTCGGTCGTGGAGGATTCTGATAGACTCCCGCCGTGCGAGTTCTGGCTCTCGCTTTAACCCTCGTTTCCGTCCCCGCCTCCGGCGAGAACTGGCCCGCGTTCCGCGGACCGAACGCGACGGGGATCGCCGACGGCCTTTCGATCGCGACGAAGTGGGACGGCATCAGTTCCCAGAACATCGAGTGGAAGACGAAGCTCGAAGGGCTCGGGCACTCGAGCCCGATCGTCTGGGGCGACCGCGTCTTTCTCACGACCGCGGTCAGCTCCGATCCCGATTCCATCTTCGTGCACGGTCTCGACGGGAGGATCGATCGGCGCTCGGACAAGGCCGAGCACAGCTTCCGCGTCATCGCTCTGAGCGCCGAGACCGGCGCGATCCTGTGGGAGAGAGAAGCCCATCGAGCGGTTCCCAGAGTCCAGCGTCACCCGAAGAACAGCTACGCCTCGCCGACGCCGGTCACCGACGGAAAGCACGTCGTCGCCTACTTCGGATCGGAAGGCCTCTACGCTTACGACTTCGAGGGGAACCTCCTCTGGAAGCGCGACCTCGGCACCATCGACGCCGGGGCCTCCTACGACGACACCTATGACTGGAGCGTCGGAAGCTCCCCTGCCCTCTACCGCGGAATGGTCATCGTCATCGCCGACTCCCAGGCGGGATCGTTCCTCGC
>DAISKN010000117.1:0-5217 GCA_036820975.1 Acidobacteriota bacterium
CCTATCCGGACACCAATACCGGCGCGACCGCGGTTCTCACCCGGTTCTCCGAGAACCGGGTTCGCGATCGGGACTCGATACGCTCCTATCTCGGCATCGTCCTCGGCGTCGTCGGGATCGTGTTTCTCATCGCGGTGACGAACGTCGCCGGGCTGAGGCTGGTGGATCTTCAGGACCGGGAGTCCGAGCTCTCCCTGAGACGGGCGCTCGGCGCGTCCCGTTCCCGCATCGCGCGTCAGTTCCTCGTAGAGAACCTGCTGCTGTACGCCATCGCCTTCGCCGCGAGCCTTTTCGTGGCCTGGCTCTCGCTCCGGTTGTTCGAGAGGCTGACCCTGTTCCGCGTGGCGCTCTCCGATCTCGATCTGCGGCTCGACTCCCGCGTGCTCCTGCTCGCCGCCTCGCTGGGGCTCGCGGGCGCGGTCCTGGGAAGCGCGTTGGCCGCGGTCGCGGGCCGCCGTCTCGACCCCGGCTCCTCCCGCATCGTGGGGAAGGGGAGTCGCGCCCGCGGCGGATTTCTCGCGGTTCAAGTGGGTCTGTCGCTGACGCTCCTGGTGGGCGCGGGCCTGCTCGCCCGAACCCTGGCGAAGGCGTACGCCATCGATCCCGGGTTCCGGACCGACCAGGTTCTTTTCGTCTCGGTGGAGCTGTCGTCTCTCGAGTTCCGCTACGACGAGACGAGGGCGCGGCAGTTCTACGCGGAAATCCTCGAGCGCGTCGAGGCGATTGCCGGCGTTCGCGGCGCCGCCTGGTCCGCGGACACTCCGTTCGAGCGCTTCACCATCCTGACCCGGTTCGTCCCGGAGGAAGCGGCGTCGGAGGAGACCCCCGAGTGGGTCCAGACGGACGCCGACATCGTCACTCCGGACTATTTCCGGACGATGGGAATCGAGCTTCTTCGCGGTCGCGGCTTCTCGGACACCGACGACGAGGACGCTCCGGGGGTGATCCTGGTGAACGAGACCCTGGCGCGGACCCAGTGGCCGGGGGTGGATGCGGTAGGGAAACGCATCCGGGTCCCGAGCCGGCGGGGAGTGCGCCACGAGGTGTACGAAGTGATCGGCGTGGCTCGCGACGCGAAGTATCGGACTCTCTGGGAGGAGCCCCAGACGTATCTGTACTTTCCTCTGGCACAGCGGTTCTTCCGGCAAATGAACCTCCACGTCTTTACCGGGCCTTCCCCGATGGCCGTTCTCCCCGCCGTCCGCGAAGCATTCCGCGCCGTGGACGCGGACCTGCCGATATACGATGCCCGGCCCATCGGCGAGGAGCGCGCGATCCTCCTGGTGCGACAGAGGTCCGTGGCCGCGCTCCTCGGGGCGTCGGCTCTCCTCGCGCTTCTGCTCTCCGCGGTAGGGACCTACGGGCTCGCGGCCCACCAGGTGGCGCGGAGGATTCCCGAAGTCGGCTTGCGGATGGCGCTCGGCGCGAAGCGGCGGGACATCGTTCGGTTCATCTTTCGCCTCGCCATGGGTCCCGTCCTCACGGGTACGCTTCTCGGGCTCGCGCTCTCGAGCCAGCTCGGAAAGACGCTCGCGAGCCTCCTTATCGGAATCGAGCCGGTGGACACCGTCACTCTCGCCGCCGGAGCTCTACTCGCTCTCACGGCGGCGGGGGCGGCGTCGCTCCTTCCCGCGGCGCGGGCTTCGCGCATCGAGCCCTCGGCGGCGCTTCGAAGCGATTGACGGCTACTTGAGGCGCCGGTAGCGCCGGATGTCGGGCGGAACGGCGAGAAGCGGCACCGCCTCGGCGATCGCCGCCGCGACGTGGCTCGAGTCCATGTGGGCCTGGAACGCGGCGTCGCTCGCGTACTCCTCCAGGACGACGAAGTCGCCTGGCTTCTCCTTGTTCACGAAGAGCTCGTACTTTCGGCATCCGGGCTCGGCGCGGGTCGGCTCGATGAGCTTCTCGAGATGCGCCTGAACCCGGGCCCCTTCACCTTCGCGGGCGACGATATGGGCAACGATCTGAACGGTCTCTTTGTCCATGCCGGATTCTACATCCGATCGGACGGGTCGATTCGAACCTCGAGAAATCGAACCCGGCGGCCGGCCACGGCCTCGCGAACGCGCCGTTCCCTGGAAGTGAGCGCGGCCGAAGGCCCCGTCTTGATCTCGACGAAGACCACCTCGTGAACCTCGCCCTCGCTCAGACCGTCGAAGACGACGAAGTCGACGGGCGAGCCGAGGAAGCGCGCGTCCCTGGGATCGAACTCGAATCCGGGGAGCAGCGGAGCGAGATGCTCGGTCGCTTTTCCCGCGACCACCGAGTGGCTTCGCGACAGCGCGTCGGCGCGGATCCGGGCCTCGCGAAGCTTCAGTTGGAAGAGCAGATAGCCCTGGATCGCGACGATGACCAGGAGAACGAGCGTGAGGGAATTCATCGTGTTACGATCCCGTTTCTGGAGGTGAAGCGTGGGCCGCCTGCCGGACGCTGTTCTTCGACTCTACTCTCATGAACGCCCCCTCTTCTGGACGGGACTGCTGGGGATTGGCCTCGGAGCCGTGTGCTTCCTGGGCATGGCCTTTCATGGCGTGATTGTGGAGCCGGAAGGCAACCTCTACAAGGCCGCGTCCTTCGACATCGCCGTCGGCATCTTTCTTCTGACGCTCGCCCTCGTCGCCCAGTTCGCCGGCGTCGGCGCTGGTTGGCGCTTCTGCCTCGTCGCCCTCGCGCTCTTCGGCTATGGAGTCGAGACGATTCAGATCTTTCGCGGCTACGATCCGCGCTTCAGCCGGGTCTCGAGCCCGCTCGACCAGGCGATCGGGGGCATCTTCTTGCTCTCGGCTCTCGGGATCCTCGTCTGCTTCCTGGTTCTGATGGCGCGCTTTTTTTTCCGCCCGACGAGGGGAGTGGACGGGGCTCTGGTTCTCGCGCTCCGCTACGGCACCGTGGCCTGTCTCTTCGCATTCGGAGTCGGGATCGCGATGTCCGTTCTCGGCGGTCCCCGGGTGGGCGAGAGCGGAAACCTGCTGCCGCTCCACGCCGCGGGTTTCCACGGGATTCAAGCGATTCCCCTGGTGGCGCTTCTCCTCGACTGGGCGCGGGTTCCCCCGGCGGAGTCCCGGCGCGCGGTCCACCTCGCGGGCGTCCTCTGGATTGCGGCGTGCCTCGCGATCGCCTGGCAGACCTCCTCGGGCCGCTCGGTGCTCGATCCGTCGCCGGCGACGGCAGCCGCGCTGCTGGCGCTTTTCGCCTGGGCGTTCATTCTTTCGAAGGCCGTCCTCGCGTTCCGGCGGAGCGGCGCCCGGCTCGACTTCCTCGCCGCGTGAGAGAGCGCTTACGCCGATAGAAGCGCCTCGCCTTGGCTCGGTTTCCGCACACCGACATGTTGCACCACTGGCGGGAGCGGCTGCGGCTTTCATCGAGGAACAGCCAGTCGCAGTCGTCGGCTCCGCAGACCCGCACCCGGTCGAGCGCTTTCGACGTGAGGAGCTCCACCGCCGAGCGAAGGACCGGTCCCAGGATCCGGTCGAGGGCCTTCGGGTCGTCTTCCCAGACGATTGCGTATTCCGGACCCGACCGGAGGACGGGACGCCGGTAGGCCCCGGGAAGGGCCCGCCGGAAATCCTCGAGTGCCGACGGGGCGCGGCGGGCGAAGATCGCGAAAAGTGCCTCCCTCATGTCTCTCGCGCGCTCGAGGACCCTCGACGCTTCGCCCGGCTTGCTTCGGGCGCGCCCGAGGAGCGCCCGCTCCTCCCGCGGAGTCAGGATCCCGCTCTGCCGCGCCCAGGCGGCGAGGTCGGCGTAGGTCTCGAGGAGGTCCCTGGCGCGCTCCGTCGGCCGATTGTCCACGGTGTTGACGAAGTCGAGGCAGAGCTTCCCCCCGCTCAGGTCGAAAACGCGCCGTGGTTTCACCGAAATGCCCCTTGACGGGGAAATGGTGGCACAATAGTATCTAACCGTCAATACCATTTATGGTAGTTATAGAGCTGTCGAACCGCTGGAAGCGCATACTGGCCTTCGCCTCGATCTACGTCATCTGGGGCTCGACGTACCTCGCCATCCGGTACGGCATCGAGTCCTTCGCTCCCTATCGGATGATGGGGGTGCGCTCGCTGATCGCGGGCTCGGCGCTCTTCCTCTGGGGGCGGCGGCAGTCGAGCGAGCGCATCACGGCCGCGCACTGGCGCTCGGCCTTCCTGCTCGGAGCCCTCTTCTTCCTCGGAGGGCACGGCTCGCTCGCCTGGGCGGAAAAACGGATTCCCTCGGGAGTCGCCTCGCTCCTGGTCGCAACGATTCCCGTGTGGCTGGCGCTTCTGGAGATCTTCCTGGGGAAGGTGCGGCTTACTCCGCGGCTCGTCCTCGGGCTTCTGCTCGGTTTCAGCGGCGTCCTCTTCCTGACGGAGCCGGCCGAGCTTCTACCGGGTGAGTCCATGGACGTGCTGGGAGCCGGGGTGGTTCTCCTGAGCTCCATGAGCTGGGCGATCGGAACCATCGTGTCCCGGAGGATCCCCATGCCCGCGAGCTCCATCCTGTTCTCCGGGATGAACCTCCTGGCGGGAGGCACCCTGCTGGTGCTGGTCAGTTTCGCGGCCGGGGAGTCGCCGCCGTCCTCGGAAGTGTCGCTGCGCTCCCTCGCGGCGGTCCTCTACCTCATCGTCTTCGGTTCGATCGTCGGGTTCGTCGCGTACATGTGGCTCCTGCGGGTGGAGACCGCTTCCAAGGTCGGAACCTACGCCTTCGTGAACCCGGGGATCGCCGTCTTTCTCGGATGGCTGGCGGGAGGCGAGGCGCTCTCGGGACGGATCGTTCTGGCCACGGCGCTCATGGTGAGCGGCGTGGCGATTCTGGTGACCAGCAAGGAGGAGAAGAGTCATGATCGCGCGCCTGTGGCACGGACGGACCCCGCGAGAGAAAGCGGATAGCTACATCGAGTACCTCAAGAAGACCGGAGTTCAGGACCAGACGTCGATCGAGGGCAACCGCGGCGACTACGTCTTCCACCGCATCGAGGGAGACGAGGCCCATTTCATCGTGCTCTCGCTCTGGGACTCCTGGGACGCGGTGCGGCGCTTCGCCGGGGAGGATCCGGAGAGGGCGGTGTACTATCCCGAGGATCGGCAATATCTGCTGGAGATGCCCCCGGACATCGAGCATTACGAGGTCTCGGTTACCCCGAAGTGAAGGGCGGGGTACGCATGTCGTCATCGGTCAATCCTGGAGTCGCCGTGGTCACCGGAGCCGGCTCCGGAATCGGCAAGGCAACGGCCCTCGGGC
>DAISKN010000117.1:5227-11717 GCA_036820975.1 Acidobacteriota bacterium
CGGGCTCCTGCGGGAGGGATACGCCGTTTCTCTCGCCGGACGACGGGCCTTAAACCTGGAGCGGGTCCTCGAGGAAGCCGCGGAGCACCGGACGCGGGCGCTCGCGGTTCCAACCGACGTTCGCGACCCCGAAGCGGTTCGCGCGCTCTTCGCGAAAACGGTCGCGACCTTCGGGCGCCTGGACCTCCTCTTCAACAACGCCGGGATCAACGCTCCCGGGGTTCCTCTCGAGGATCTCGACTACGAGACCTGGCGCGCGGTCCTGGACACGAGCCTCACCGGGGCGTTTCTCTGCACTCAGGAGGCTTTCAAGATCATGAAGGCCCAGGACCCGCGCGGGGGGCGGATCATCAACAACGGCTCCATCTCCGCGCACGTTCCGCGGCCGGACTCCGCCGCCTACACCGCCGCCAAGCACGCGGTCACCGGCCTCACGCGGTCGACCTCTCTCGATGGACGCAAGTACGACATCGCCTGCGGCCAGATCGACATCGGAAACGCGAGGACCGAGCTCGCCGAAAGGATGTCGTCGGGGGTGAAGCAGGCGAGCGGCGAGGTTGCCACCGAGCCGATGATGGACGTCGAGCATGCGGCCCGGGCGGTGCTCTTCATGGCGAGCCTTCCCCTCGATGCCAACGTGCAGTTCCTGACCGTGATGGCTGCGAAGATGCCCTTCATCGGGCGCGGGTGAAGGCGCGCCGTCAGTAAGGGCAGCGGCCATCGGCGAGCCGCCGATCGGCGGAGTCGCCCTTTCGAAACCAGCCGCCGTCGCGCAAATTCCCCTCGTCGTCGACGACGCAGTACTCGAACGACTCCGGGCTCAGCCGGACGTGGACGAAGTGATGGAACCTTCCCCGCTCGGGATTCTCGACCACGTAGCCCTCGTCGGGCTCGTATCGGTACATCCCTTTGCCGCCCCCTCCGGAAACGAAATACCGGATGCCCTTCTGAGGAACCATGCGGGCGTAGAAGTGGTTGTGACCGGCGAAGACGACGTCGATGCCCCTCCGGGTGAAAATGGGCTCGAGCTGGTCGCCGAGCTGAGCTTCCCGGCTGTGGCCGGAGAACCAACCGGCGCTGCTCGGCGAGTGGATCGGGTGGTGCATGGCCACGATCTTCCACCTGGCTCGCGACCGGGCGAGCTCGGAGTCGAGCCACTCGAGCTGCCGCTGGTCGTCGCCGGTCACGAGAAACGACTGGCTCGAAGCGAGCGTGTTGGTATCGAGGACGAACACCTCGGCGAGCGGTTCCTCGGGACCGCCCCCCGCTCCCGGGACGACGACGCCGTAGTAGCGGTAGCCGTTCAGGTAGCCGAACCGGCTTCGAGGGGCGAGCTGCTGGTCCACCTCGCAGCGGGTGTAGGCCGCCGCGTCCCGCGGCAGCTCCTCGACGTCGCGGATGCGGCATTTCTTGAGGTCGTGGTTTCCGAGAGCGGCGTGGAAGACGACGCCGTCGTCGAGGAGCTCTCCGTACACGTCCAGGAACTTCGGGCCGATGTGCCTGGCTTCGCCTTTCTCGTAGAGGTTGTCGCCGAGCAGGAAGACGTAGTCGAGCTTTCCGCCCTCTCGCGCGATCTCGAGCCGGCGCGCCACCGCCTTTTGCTCTTCGCCTCCCGTCCCACCGTCTCCCAGGAATCCCAGGTAGACGGGCGCGCGCCCGTCGCTCTGCGAACGAACGCCGGGAGCGTGGAGCAGGAAGGCGAGGAGGAGGCCGAGGAGGCCGACGACGCCGGGCAACGTCGAGGACGGCTTCTTCATGGGGCTCGCGCGCCCGGCCGCCTCGCGTCGAAGCTCAGATCCCCGGGGCCGAAGGCCCAGACGAGGATGAGGCCGCCGAGTATCGAGACGTTTTTCAGCAGGTGGACGATCTGGTTCTCCTCGCCCATCGAGAAGTGGTACACGAAGGTCGCCGGTATCAAGGCCGCGACGAGAAGGGCGACTCCGAAGCGAGCTCGATACCCGAGGAGCAGGAGCGCGGCGCCCAGGAGCTCGAGGAGCCCGGAGCCCACGACCAGCGCGATTCCGACCGCCGGGGAAGCGGGGAGATAGTGGGCGATGAGCACGTCCCGCACGTCCTCGGCGGAAACGATCTTGGTGAGCGCCGAAGCCACGAAGATCGAGGCCAGCAGCGTGCGCCCGACCAGGGCTGCGACAGGCTTCGGCATTTTCCGTGGGACGGGCTTCGCCGACGATCTCGCCCGTGCTCCTGGCGTAGTGTAGAGTGGCACTGCTGCCGGTTCAAGCCGGCGGGTTGCCATCATGCGTCCTGACGAATCCGAGTTCTTCTCCGAGGTCCTGGAGAAAGTCGAAGACCTTCCCGAGGGCCTGCGCGAGCGCCTCCTGAAAGTCATCGGGGAATCTCCCGAGGCCCGCCCCGACGCCCTGCGCCGGGCGATCGAAGAGGCCTCCCGTGACTGAGCGGCTTCACAAGCTGACGATGCGGTCCTTCCGCGGTGTCCCCGACGCGATGGAGGTGGACTTCGGCGAAGGTCAGAGCCTCGCGGTCTACGGCGACAACGGAACGGGCAAGAGCACGATCGCCGACGCTCTCGAATGGTTCTTCACCGGCGGCATCGAGCTTCTCTCCCACGAAGGCCGGCAGCACGCCATCAGGAACCTCGGCCCCGCGGGAGGAGACGAGACTTCCGTCGAGCTCGTGACCTCGGGCGGTCTCGGAGGCAGAGTCGTCCATCCCGACGAGAGAACCCCGGAAGCATTCGGGGTCGCGAGCCGGGAGACGTTTCTCCTCCGTGGAAGGACGCTCGCGGATTTCATCAACAAGACGAAGACCGAGAAGTGGAAGGCACTCGCGGAGCTTCTCGGCCTCGATGCCGTCGAGCTCCTGCGGCAGGATCTGCAGCGCGCCCGCTCCGACATCAAGAAGCAGGTGAAGGCCGCGGAAGAGCGCATCGAGACCGCGGCGCGCGCCATCGGCGCCGATGGAAAGGCGACCGAAGACGCAATCCTCCAGTCCCTTCAGCAGGTCTGCCGCGGGCTTTCGATCGACGTGCCGGACTCTCTCGCGAAAGTCGCGGACCCAGCGTGGATCGCGGCGGTCGCGGGAGCGGGCGAGAGCACGACGGCGCCGAAGCTCGAGGCCCTGGCGGCCGGCGTCTCCGGGTTGGGTCCCGTCCAGGTCGATCTCGGCCCCATCCGCTCGTGGAACGCCCTGGTCTCCGGCGAAGGCACCAGGGACCTCGCGCGTCTCACTCTCTTGAAAGACGCCGATGCGCTCTTCTCCTCGTCGCCCGAGCCCGACCGATGCCCGCTCTGCGCTCAGGCGGTCGACGGCAAGAAGCTGTCGTCGCAGGTTCGAGAGGTTCTCGGCGGACTCCTCGAGACCTCGCGGGAGATGGAGCGGAGGTTCGAGGCCGCCCACTCGTGCCTGGACGCGTTCGCGGCCGCCCGGGAGACGCGGCGCGGCATCGCCGCCCAGGCGAAAGCGCTGCGGATGGAGCTTCCCGCGATTCCCGCCGCCGCCGCGGCTCTCGAAGGCCAGGCTTCTTTCGATCTCGGAGCTCTCGAGGCCTTCGCCTCCGAGATCGAACGCTGGGACCGGGCGGTGCGGGAAGAGGTCGCGAAGAGCGCCCCGGCCCAGGGGAGCACGCGGCAGAGCCAGCTCGGCATGCTCGCCGCGCTTCTCGAGCAGATTCGCATCTGGCGCGCGGGACAGAAAGACCTGTCGCAGGCGAAGAAGGCCTACGAGCTCGCGGATCGCATCTACGACCGGTACCAGGAGCGGCAGAAGGAGCAGCTCGAGCGGATGCTGAAGAGCATCAGCGAGCGGGTCGCGGATCTCTACTCGGCCCTCCACCCCGGCGAGGAGCTCGGAGGGATCACCGTCGAGCCCTGGACGGCGAAGGGGCTCGAGCTCGCCGTCGACTTCCACGGCTCGCGCCAGAGGCCGCCCCACGGCGTCCTGAGCGAATCGCACCTCAACTCGCTCGCAATCGCGCTCTTTCTCGCGATGGCCCAGACGTTCAATCAGAAGCTACGATTCCTCGTTCTCGACGACGTGATCAACAGCTTCGACCTCGAGCACCGGGGACAGCTCGCGGAGCTCCTCGCGGAGAAGTTCGACGACTGGCAGCTCATCGTCCTCACCCACGATCGCCAGTTCTTCGAGCACCTCTCGCGGCGCGCGCCCACCTGGAAGCGACTCGAGATCACTTCCTGGAGCTACGACCAGGGACCGCGGACGACGAAGTACGCTTCCGGCGGCATCCTCGCCGAGGCTTCCGAGAGGCTCTCCGGGGGCGACGTCAACGGCGCCGCCACGAAAGCGAGGCGAGCGCTCGAGGAGCTGCTCCAGGAGGTCTGCGAGAACCTGCGGGCGGAGCTGCCGTTCCGGCGCGGGGCCCGGAACGATCAACGCGAGATCGGAGAGCTCCTCAAGGGCATCCGCCGCGGGGTGAAGGAGCACGCGAAAGGAATGCTCGGGGAGCTCGAGCCCCTGCTCAAGAAACTGGAGGCGGACGTAGGGGCCTCGCTCAACGTCGAAGCCCACGCGAGCCGCGGCCGCGCGGCTTCCTCGGAGATCGAAGCCGCTCTGCGCCGCATCGAGGAGCTCGACCGCATGTGGTCCTGCCCCGACTGCGGCACGCGCGTGTGGCACAAGGGGACTCCGGAGTCCTCGCGCTGCAAGTGCGGGAAGTCCGTCTTCCCGAAGACGCCCTCGTGATCGGAAGAACGCTGGGCCACTACCTCATCCGCGAGAAACTGGGAACGGGCGGTATGGGCGAAGTCTATCTCGCGGAAGACACGAAGCTCGCCCGCAACGTGGCGCTGAAGGTCCTTCCGCCGGAGCTCGCTTCGAGTCCCGATCGAAGGGAGCGGTTTCATCGCGAGGCGAAAGCGGTCGCGGCCTTGAACCATCCGTACATCGTCACCCTCCACTCGGTGGAGGAAGCGGATGGAGTCCTCTTCCTCACGCTGGAGCTCGTCGAGGGGGAAACGCTCCGGGAGAAGATCGACCGGGGCCCCCTTCCGGTGGAACAGCTGTTCGAGCTCGGCTCGCAGATGGGAGAGGGGCTCTCGAAAGCGCACGCCGCGGGAATCCTCCACCGGGACCTCAAGCCCCACAACGTCATGGTGACCCTCGAAGGGCGGGTGAAGCTCCTGGACTTCGGCCTGGCGAAGTTCCTCTCTCCCAAGGCGACCGACCCCGACGCCGCCACCATGGCCCGGGAGACGAGCCCGGGGATGACGCTCGGGACGGCGGGCTACATGGCCCCGGAGCAGGCGCTCGGAAAAGACGTCGACGCCCGCGCGGATCTGTTCGCGCTCGGAGTCGTGCTCTACGAGATGGCGACGGGGAGGAGCCCCTTCCGCGGCGAGACGCTGGCCGCGTTCTTCGACTCGCTTCTTCACGACTCCCCGCCCTCACCCCTGACGTTGAATCCCGACCTCCCCCGGGACCTGGTTCGCATCATCGAGAGACTGCTCGAGAGAGAGCCGTCGCGCCGCTACGGCTCGGCGGGGGAGGTGGTGTCCGATCTGAAGGGAATCGCCTCCGAGAAGCCCGGCCGGGCGAAGCGTTTTTCCATCGCCGTCCTCCCGTTCAGCGACCTGAGCCCGGAGCGGGACCAGGACTATTTCTGCCAGGGGCTCGCGGAAGAGCTCATCAATACTCTCGCCGCGGTGCGCGGCCTTCGCGTGCTGGCGCGCACCTCCGCGTTCGCGATCCAGGGACAGGGGCTCGACGTGCGGGAGATCGGACGGCGCCTGCGCGTCGACACCGTTCTCGAGGGGAGCGTCCGCAAGTCCGGGACCCGCCTTCGGGTGACGACGCAGCTGGTGGACGCGGCCGAGGGCTATCAGCTCTGGTCGAAGAAGTTCGACCGGGATCTCGACGACGTCTTCTCGGTTCAGGACGAGATCGCGGAGACGGTTGCGGCGGAGCTCCAGTCGGAGCTCGGCTTCGCGAAGGAGCGGAGCGACGCGCGGCGGGCCTCGAACCTCGACGCCTACGACGCCTACCTGCGAGGACTCTTCGCGATGAACCGATGGACCGAGGACTGGGTCGAGCGCGCGATGCGCTCTTTCGAGGAGGCCGTCGTCAAGGACCCGGGCTACGCCCTGGCGCACGCCGCCATCGCGGAATGCCTGGTGTGGTTCTACTCGGGCATCGGCATCCGATCGGCGGTGGAGACGATTCCGAGGGCGCGCGAGGCCGCGGCGAGGGCCCTCGCTCTCGAACGAGAGCTCCCCGAGCCGCACAAGGTCCTCGGTCTCATCGCCATGAGCCACGACTGGGATCGGAAAGCGGCCGAGTCCTGTTTCGCCAGGGCGATCGAGCTCAACCCGAGCTCCGCCGACGCCCGGCTTCTGAACGCCTGGCGGCTTTCCCTGCTGGAGGGAACGTTCCAGGAGGCTCTATCGGAGCTCCGCGTCGCCGAGGAGCTCGACCCGCTGGATTTGAAGATCAAGACCCAGGTCGGATACGTGTACTACTTCCTTCGCGATTTCGATCGCGCGGAGGCCCAGCTGCG
>DAISKN010000117.1:11727-13063 GCA_036820975.1 Acidobacteriota bacterium
GCTGGCCTTCGATCCCCACTTCGCTTTCGCCCACTATGGTCTCGGGGACGTGCAGGCGCAGCAGGGAAGGTACGAAGAGGCGATTTCCCACATCGAGGAGTCCGTGCGCCTCGGCGGAACCACGGTGAATCACCTGGCGATCCTCTCCTACGTGAACGGGCTCGCGGGACGGACCGACGAAGCGCGAAGGCTGCTGCTCGAGATCCGCGACCGCGCGGCCAGGGGATACGCATCGCCCATCTGGAGCGCCCTCGCGCATCTGGGTCTCCGGGAGCTCGACGCCGCCTTCGATTGGCTCGACCGGGCTTTCGAGGAGCGGGACGGCTCGCTGATCCTCGTCACCGCCTCTCCCGAGTTCGACCCCTTGCGAAGCGACCCGCGGTTCCGCGCCCTTCTCGCGCGCATGGGTCTCGAGCACCGCGCTGCCTGAATGGAATGACTAGAAGGGCCAGATCCGGGGCGCGAGGGTCGCGGTGATGACCCAGACGATGAGGTTCAGGATCCCGCCGAAGCGAACGTAGTCGGTGAAACGATACCCCCCCGGACCGTAGACCATGAGGTTCGTCTGGTACCCGATGGGAGTGCCGAACCCGCAAGAAGCGGCGATGGTTGCGGACATGACGAAGGGCATGGGGTCGACGCCGAGCGAGCGGCCGGTCGCGAGAGCGATGGGGAACATGATGACCGCCGCGGTGTTGTTCGAGAGAAGCTCGGTGAAGACCATCGTGACCCCGTAGACGACGACGAGAACGACGTAGGGGTTGGTTCCGGCCAGCGAGACCATGCCCTCGGCGATGGCGCGGTCGGCTCCCGTCTTCTGCATCGCCGCGCCGAGCCCGATGGAGGCGGCGATCACCAGGAGCACCTGCCAGTCGAGGCTGCGTCGAGCCGCTGCGGCCGAGCAACAGCGCGTGACGATCATCAACGCCGCCGCGGCGAGGGCGACGGTAACCTCGCTTCGAAATTGGAAAGTGAAACCCAGCACCATCGCGCCCAGGATCGCGAGCGCGAGGTATCCGCGCTCGTGGCGCGGGGGAGTCGAGCCCTCGACCGGGCTCACCAGGAAGAAGTCGCGGGAGTTGCGCTGAATGTCGACGAACGAAGGATGGGTCGCGAGAAGGAGTGTGTCTCCCGCCCGGAGCACGATGTCTCCGATCTTCTTCTGGATGCGCTCGCCGCTCCTCGCGACGGCGATGACCGCGGCGTCGTAGAGCGAGCGGAACCGCCCCTCGCGGATGCTCTTGCCCACCACGGGACAGGTGTCGGAGACGACGGCCTCCACCAGGCAGCGGTCTCCCGAGGGGGCGTCGAGCTTGAACACCTGGTTCGTGGCCGG
>DAISKN010000118.1:0-13058 GCA_036820975.1 Acidobacteriota bacterium
GGTCATGGTGCCCGCCCATCCGCGAATCCTACACTACCGCATCGGAGAAGGGTGGTGCGGCCATGACGATTCCAATCGGCGTGACGGAAGGCTGGCAGCTCGAGGGCGCCGGCGCCGAAGCCTACGAGCGCTATCTCGCATCCGCTTTCAGCCCGTGGGCTCGCGCGCTCGCGGAGCTCGCGGAGATTCGAGAAGGCGATCGCGTGCTCGACGTCGCCTGCGGAACGGGCATCGTGGCCAGACATGCCGCGGAGAGAACGGGTGCGGCTGGCGCCGTCGTCGGCCTCGATCTCAGCGAGGATATGCTGAAAGTGGCGCGATCGGTATCCGCGGCGACACGCCCGGAGATCGAGTGGCGTCAAGGGAGCGCGACGGAGCTTCCGTTTCCCGATCAGGCGTTCGATGTGGTCTGCTGCGAACAGGCGATCCAGTTCTTCTCCGATCCCGTCAAAGCGCTCGGTGAAATGCGCCGGGTGATGGGGCCGGGAGCGCGCGCGGCGGTCAGTGTCTGCCGCCCGATCGAGTTCGCCCCGGCGTACGTGGCGCTCGCGAGCTTGCTCGAGCGGCACGTCGGCCCGCAGGCGGGGGCGATGATGCGCTCGCCGTTCTGTAAATGGCGCGTCGATGAGCTCCGTGACCTGTTCCGTGAGGCCGGTTTCGAGGATGTGCGGGTGAGAATCGAAGTCGGGAGCCTGAGGTATCCCTCCTGCGGAGAGTTCCTGAGGCGGGAAGCGGCCAGCTCTCCGCTCGCCGGTCCCATCCGCGATCTCGGCGAGGGCGCGCGCCACGAGCTCATCCGGGAACTCGAGGACGCGCTTCGGGATCGTGTCGACGACGACGGCGTCGTCTGCGTCGTGGAGAGCTACGTCGCGCTTGCACGTCGCGATCGGAGTGAGCCCAGCCCGAAAGGCCTTGGACTTCGGTAAACCGGCGGCGTTCTACAAAGACCGCTTCGATGAGACATACTTCCTCGGTCCGCCTCGGGCGGACCGAGGAGGATTTCGATAAGCGTCGAGGCCGCTAGAGAAGCGAAGATCCCCCGGGCCGAAGTCAGCCTTCTCCGGCTGGCCGGCCCGGGGATCCTGGTCGCCGCCGCGGGCATCGGCGCCGGCGACATCGTGTCGGCGACGGTGGGAGGGGCCCGTTTCGGACAGGCCCTCCTCTGGGCCGTCGTTCTCGGCGCCTTCTTCAAATTCGTCCTGAACGAGTCCGTCGCCCGCTTCCAGCTCGCGACCGGTCTCACCGCGCTCGAGAGCTGGGCAGCGTACCTTCCGTGGTGGGTCCGAGCGTACTTCGGATCGTATCTCGTGCTCTGGACCGTCGCCGTCTCCGCGGCCCTCGCGAACGCCTGCGGGCTCGGCATCTCGAACCTCACCGGGGGCGCGGTGCCGCAGTCCTGGGGCGCGGTCGCGCACTCCCTCCTCGGGTTCGCGTTCGTTCTCGTCGGAGGCTTCTCGGGGTTCGAGAAGGCGATGAGGATTCTCATCGGAACGATGTTCTTCAGCATCATCGCCTGCGCGGCGATGACGTTCTACGATTTCCCTACGTTCCTCCAGGGTCTCCTGGTTCCGCGGATCCCCGAAGGGGGTGGCGCGTACCTGCTGTCCCTGATCGGAGGCATCGGCGGCTCGGTCACCCTCCTCTCGTACAACTACTGGCTGCGCGAGGAGAACATGGTGGGCCCGGAGCACGTCGCGTTCGTGCGGAAGGACCTGGGGCTCGCGTACTGTTTCACCGCGGTCTTCGGAATCTCCATCATGATGATCGCGAGCCAGGCGTTTCACGCCGCGGGGGTGCCCCTGACGGACTCTCAGGCCGTGCCGCGCATGGCGGAGATGCTGGGCTCGATCGTCGGCCCCGTCGGGTTCTACGTCTACTCGATCGGATTCTGGGCCGCGGTCTTCGCGTCGCTCCTCGGCGTGTGGCAGAGCGTTCCGTATCTCTACGCCGACTTCTATGCGCTCTGGAAACGCGCCACACGGGCGGAGCGGGACGAGATCACCCGGGTCACGAGCACCCCGTACCGGATCGGCCTCGCCTTCATCTCGCTGGCGCCACTTCCCTTCGCGTTTCTCGGCCGGCCCATCTTCATCATCGTGGGCTTCACCATCGTGGGGAGCTTCTTCCTGCCTTTCCTCGCGGCGACCCTCCTTTGGCTCGACCGCAAGGTGCCCTGGACCGGCGCCGTCCCTCGTAACAACCGCGTCACCACCGCGCTTCTCGCGTTGATACTCGTTCTCTTCGTCGTCATCGGTGCCCGGGAGGCGATGCAGGCGTTCTGAGCGCGTCGTTTTCTCTCGGAAGGAGCGGAGAGTTTCGCCGTGCTTTCGAAACAGGAGTCTCTCGAAGGGGCGCAATGCCCGTATAATCTCACCGGCCGGAGGAGAGGGAACTCGAAGTGAGAATGAGACAGAAACCCAGCGCGCGCGTCGGACGAGTCCTGACCGCGCTCCTCATCGCATCCGCGGGCGAGGCGGCGCTTGGAGCCGCTCAGGACTCGAACGTCCTCCACGACCCTTCGCTCTACCAGGCCCTGCACTACCGGTTCCTCGGTCCTTACCGCGGAGGCAGGGCGTCGACCGTCGCCGGAATTCCCGATCGACCCCACACGTTCTTCATGGGGACGTCCGGCGGCGTATGGAAGACCGTCAACGCCGGCGAGAGCTGGGAGAACATCTCGGACGGCTTCATCGCGACGGGCTCCATCGGAGCGGTCGCGGTCTCCGAGTCCGACCCCAACGTCCTCTACGTGGGAACGGGCGAAGCCACGATGCGTGGAAACATCTCGTTCGGCGTCGGTCTCTACAAATCCACGGACGGAGGAAAGACCTGGGCCCTCTCCGGCCTCGAGGACGTCGGACAGATCGGAAAAATCCTCATCCACCCGAAGAACCCGGACCACCTCTACGTGTCGGCCGTGGGCCATGCGTTCGGGCCGAACGAGGAGCGGGGTGTTTTCCGCTCCGAGGACGGCGGGGTGACCTGGAAGAAGATCCTCTATGTGAGCCCGAAGACGGGAGTCTGGGATCTCGCCATGGATCCGGGAAACCCACGGGTGCTCTACGCCAGCGCCTGGACCACGGAGCGCAAGCCCTGGACCATCATCTCCGGAAGCGAGGAAGGCGGGCTCTACAAGAGCACCGACGGAGGCGACAGCTGGAAGAAGCTCGAGGGCGGTCTTCCGACCGGCATCGTGGGAAAGATCGGGGTCGCCGTCTCCCCCGCCGACTCCAACCGTCTCTGGGCCCTCGTCGAGGCGGAGGAGGGAGGTCTCTTCCGCTCCGATGACGGCGGCGGGAGCTGGAAGAAGCTCGAGACCAACCAGAGGCGCCGGCTCTTCCAGCGCTCCTGGTACTACATGCGAGTCACGGCCGATCCCCGCGACCGGAACACCCTCTACGTTCTCAACGTGGACTCGTTCAAGTCGGTGGACGGGGGCCAGACCTTCGAGGAGATTACTACCCTTCGCCACGGCGACGGGCACGACCTGTGGATCAACCCGCTCCATCCGGAGATTCTGATCATGGCGTTCGACGGGGGCGGCACCGTGAGTCTCGACGGCGGAGGCACCTGGTCGAGCATCGACAATCAGCCGACTCCCGAGATCTACTACGTCACCGTCGACGACGAGTTTCCGTACAACGTCTACGGGGCCCAGCAGGACAATTCCACCATCCGCCTTCCGAGCCGATTCGGAAGGAGTCTGTCTCCCTATCGCTTCTGGGAGGACGTGGGCGGCTGCGAGGACGGACAGATCGCCGTCGATCCGCGCGATATCGACATCGTCTACGCCGGCTGCTATGGGGGAGAGATCACGCGAAAGAACCTCGCCACCGGCGAGCGCCGCCAGATCATGGCCTACGCGGAGATGGAAGTGGGGCTCGCTCCCCGGGACCTCCGCCATCGCTTCAACTGGAACGCTCCCATCCGGCTCTCACCTCACGACCCCGACGTCCTCTACCAC
The DNA here is from genome assembly GCA_036820975.1 of Acidobacteriota bacterium. GTDB lineage: Bacteria > Acidobacteriota > Vicinamibacteria > Marinacidobacterales > SMYC01 > DAISKN01. Next base: position 3,965 of record DAISKN010000118.1, read on the forward strand.
GCCTCTCAGTTCGTCCATCGCTCGACCGACGGGGGACAGAGCTGGGAAGTCGTGAGCCCCGACCTCTCCCACGACGACGAGGAAAAACAGGACTACTCGGGCGGGCCGATTACCAAGGAGAACACCGGAATCGAGGTTTATTCCAACATCCTCACGTTCGAAGAGTCTCCCCTGGAGCGTGGCGTCCTCTGGGCGGGAACCGACGACGGACGCGTGCAGGTGTCGCGCGACGCGGGAGCGAGCTGGGTCGACGTCACTCCGACGACCATGCCCGAGCTGGGCACGGTGCAGATGGTCGAGATCTCTCCCCACGACCCCGGGCGGACGTTCATCGCCGTGCTCCGGTACATGTTCGAGGACTACCGTCCTTACCTCTTCCGCACCGACGACTACGGAAAAAGCTGGACGCTTCTGACCGATGGCGTCAACGGCATTCCTGCAGGCGAGCCGACGCGCGTCGTTCGGGAGGATCCCGACCGGAAGGGACTCCTCTACGCCGGAACCGAGCACGGCATGTACGTTTCCTTCGACGACGGGGCGCACTGGCAGTCGCTGCAGCTCGATCTTCCCGCAGTCGGGATTACCGACCTCAGGGTCCACCACCAGGACCTGGTGCTTTCGACCAAGGGCCGGGGGTTCTGGATACTCGACGACGTGACGCCTCTCCACGAGCTTGGGCGGGAGACGCTGAATGCGCGCGGCCACCTGTTCACTCCGCGCGATACCTACCGGATGCGGATGGCGATGGGGACGAGCGCCGCCTGGAGGAGAGGGGAGAATCCGCCGGATGGTGCGATGATCTTCTACGCTTTCGCCGAGGAGCCCCCGGGGGAGGTCACTCTGGAGCTCTTCGACCCCGAGGGGAAGCTGATTCAAACCTACTCGAGCGAGCGAGAGCCTCTCCCCAACCCTCCCGCGATCTTCATGGGAAGCGCGGGTCAGAAGAAGCTCACCAAGAAGGCCGGAATGAACCGCTTCGTGTGGGACCTCCGCCATCCCGTCGTCGACATCGTGCCCGACGCCATCGTCTGGGGATTCACCGGCGGACCCCGCGCCGTCCCCGGAACCTACCGGGCTACGCTCCGGGCCGGCGATTGGAACGAGTCCCGGAGCTTCCGGATTCTCCAGGATCCGCGCATCTCGACCAGCCCGGCGGACCTCGAGGAGGCTCTGGGTTTCATGCTCGAGGCGCGGTCGAGCCTCGACGAGACCTATGACGGAGTGCGCCGGGCGCGGGACGTGAAGAGCCAGGTACGGGAGCTCGTCCGACGAATGCGGGAAGCGGGTCTCGACGTAAGCGGTCTCGAGGAGGCCGCCGAAGCGCTGGCGTCGAAGCTCACTTCGATCGAGGAAGAGCTGATGCAGCCGAAGAACCAGGCCGACCAGGACGTCGAGAACTTTCCCACCAAGATCGACAACCAGCTCGCCTACGTGTACTGGCTCGTCGACCAGGCGGACGCCCGTCCGACGGAGGGCCAGAAGAGCCGCTATCAGGACCTGAAGAGGGATCTTGCCGCGGTTCTCGCCCGGCTCGATGGCTTGATCGAAAGCGATCTCGCGGCCTTCCAGTCCCTCGCGCGCGAAAGAGGCGCGACTCCGATCTTGTTACCGAAGCCGGACTGAGCGGCGGGGTTCTCGGACGCGACAGCGCCGAGAGGGGATGCGTCAGGGACGAGAACTATCGGTAGACTTCCTTGCGTTGTCCCACTTTGACGACGGTGACCACGGATTTCTTGTCGTCGACTGCATACACAATCCGGTAGTCACCTTGCCTCACGCGGTATTTGTCTTCTCCCGATAACTTTTCGCAGCCGGGGGGACGAGGATCGGTCGCGAGATCCTGGATTCTCTGCGCCATACGCCGTCGGTCCGGCTTCCCGTCGATGTCTTCGAGCTCTTTGGCGGCGGAGGGCTTGATGAGAACCTTAAAGCTTGCCACGCTTCTTGAGGTCTTTCACCACTTCCTCGAACGCGAGGCTCGGCTCGCGCACCCGGTCCTGGAACGCTCCCAGGTCCAAAGCGTCCTCGGCGAGCGAGCGCCGGACGGCTTCGTTGACCAGCTCGGAAATGGGTCTCTCGGTCTCCGCGGCTTTCAAGCGCAAAGCGCGGTGGATGCCGGCGTCGAAGTAGATCGTGGCCCGCTTGACGGCTTCGCTCATGGAGTCATCATAGCGCTTAGACGTTTAAACGTCACGACGTCTACCTGAGACGCCCGGCCATCGCCAAGCCCGTCCTTCGGAGGAGCGCGACGGACAGACCCCTCAGACCAGCGTCAGGCGATCCACTTCGAGACCGGCGCTTTGGCCTCGTGGAGCGGCTGAACGACGACGTCCAGGAGAAACGGGCCTTGCGAGGAAAGACTCTCCTCGATCGCGGAGCCGAGCTCCTGCGGATTCTCGACTCGTCGAGCGGCGAGACCGAACGCGCGGGCGATGGCGGCGTGGTCCGAGTCGGAGAAGTCGACGGAGTAGTACTTCCGGCCCCGCATCTTCTGTCCCGCTTTGATCCAGCCGTAGCCGGAGTTGTTGAGCACGATCAAAGTCACGGGGAGCGACAGGCGAGCGAGGGTCTCGAGCTCTCCGCAGGAGATGCCGAAGCTTCCATCTCCCATGATGCCGAGTACGCGGGAAGCATCAGGCCGCGCGAAGTAGGCCCCGCAGACCGCGGGGAGAGCGTACCCGAGGGCGCCGTGCGCCCGGGGAGAAACGAACCAGCGCCCGGCACGCGGGAGGCGGTAGTAGGCGGAGAGGTAAGGGCAGCCTGTTCCGGGATCGACGCACATCACCGCTCGATCCGGCAGGCGCGGCAGGAGCTCCGTCAGGAAGCGCTCGGGTCGGATGGGGGTATCGTTCGAATGGAACTCGGAGAGGCTCTCCTCCGGATCGATCTTGCCCGCGGTTCCCGAGACCGAGCGCCCGCACTCCTCGAGGAGAGCTTCCACCCCGCGTCGAGCATCGGCCGTGATCCCGACCTCGATATCGTAGTTGAGGCCCAGTCGCTCGGGATCGACGTCGAGCTGGACGATGCGCATCTTGCCTTTCTCAGGGAGGGTCCACTTCTCCGTTGTGACCGAGCCCAGGCTGCACCCGACGACGAGAAGGACGTCGGCCTGACGGAGGATCTCGTGACGATAGGGAAGGCCGCCGTTGCTCCCGACGACTCCCAGTGAGTACCGATCGGTCTCGGCGATGCTTCCCTTGCCGCTGATCGAGGTGGCGACGGGAGCCCCGAGGAGGTGCGCGAGATCCCGCAACGCGTTCCACGCTTCCGAGCGAACGGCTCCCGCCCCGGCGAGGATCACCGGACGGCGAGCCTCCGCGAGAAGCCGTGCCGCCTTGCGAACGTCGTCGAGCTCGGGGCCGACGCGGGCTCGGGGATACCGGCTCGCCCGCTCGTCGCCAGCGATCGGCTCGGAGCCCGCCTCGCCCTCGAGGACGTCGAAGGAGAGACCGACGTGAACCGAGCCCATCGCCCCCGAGGTCGCGGTGCGGAATGCGCGGCGCAGGGTGCGGGGGATCTCGGAGGCGACCGCCGGCATGTGGGTCCACCGGGTCACGGGACGAAAGAGCGCGGACTGGTCGAGCTCGGTCAGCGTCCCTCGTCCGCGATCCTTTTGATGGATGTCGCTCGTGAGGCAGACGAGGGGGACCGAAGAGCCATTGGCCTCGGCGACTCCTGGAAGGATGTAGGTTGCGCCGCCACCGCTCGGGGCTTCGCAGATGCCGACCTTTCCGCCGAGCCGGGCGTAGGCGTCCGCCATGAAGGACGCGGAGCGCTCGTCTCTCGTGAGGATGTGGCGCATGCCGTGGTCGAGGTCGTGGAGCGCCTCGTAGAGGGGGAGCGTCGTGTCGCCGCAGAGGCCGAAAATGACTTCGACCCCGAGCTGCTTCAGGGTTTCGACCGTGGCTACGCTGCCGTTCATACGGGTCATTCTAACGGAGACGAGGGTTCTGATAGGATTCGGGGCGGAAGTGACTGGGGTCTGGTGGCCTCCACGGACTTCAAATCCGATGGTCCTGGGTTAATCCCCGGGACGGTGGGTTCGATTCCCACGCACTTCCGCCAGCTAACCAAATGTGGCTTCAATTGCCTGGCGGATCGCTCCGCTTGCGCGTACTTCTCGTGTACCCGGTTTCCTGCTAAATCTTTCGGTCCACGCCAGATGAGGATTTTTGCTGAACGAGGAGAATTCCTATCCAGTTGGCCGAGGCCGATAGCGCACCGTTCAATCTGATCTATCCCGACTCAGCGGGAGCCATGAACGATGCGGACTGAATCTTCTCCCCTGATAGGCGTTCCGTCGAAGGTTCGGCCCTCCAACGCGGCCGTCTCGTCAGCGCCGCTCAATTGCAGGGCCACCGTGCTCACGCGGACGACGAGATCCATGATGCCATCGCCGTTGACATCCTTAACCGCAGCCATGGGCGTTCCGTTCCTCTTCAGCGCCACTGGTGCGGCAGCCAGCGCAATTGTCGCAGGGTCCACGTCGACGACATCGAAGTCGGCGCTTCCGAAGATGGCCACCGGCACGTTGCCCCATGAGCGCAGCCTGATTCTGTTGGAAGCGCTGTTGGGCTTGATATCTATGTCCACGGTAATCGGCCCCACCACGGTGATCTTGTCTACCGCTCGCCCACCCCAGCCGTCGGATACGGTGAGCGTGAAGACCTGTGGCCCGCCGCGAGCAATGACTTCGACCACGGCGGCGGTTCCGACGACGGAACCCTCATCGTCCCGCCACTCGAAGCCCAGGACGTCCATGTCGGAATCGAACGACGCGCTCCCGTTGAGTAGAGCCTTGGTGCCCGATTCGAGCGTCTGGTCCGGTCCGGCTTCCGCGACAGGCTGCTCGTTCGCGATCTGTCGGACTCTGTGGTTTACCCGATCGGCCACGAAGAGATTTCCGGCTGCGTCGGCGACAACGCTGGTGGGGAAGTTGAAAACGGCATCGAGCGCAGGACCACCATCGCCCGCGAAGCCGACGCTGGCAAGACCCGCTACTCTGTAAATGGAACCAGTCGCGACGACCACACGGCTGATGCTTCCGACTCCGCCCCCGCCCGTAACAAGGAGGTTGCCTTCGGCGTCGAGCGCTACGCCCTGCGGACCATTCAGGTAAACGGACGTTGCCGGCGCTGGACCCCAGTAGTGCGGGCTGCTTCCGCCCCCGGCGAACGTGCCGATGCGGCCGGTCGCCATATCGACCCTCCGGACGCGCTGGTTGTACGCGTCCGCGATATAGACGTGGCGGCCTTCGGGATCGACGGCCACGCCGGTGGGCATGAAGAGGGTCGCCTCGGTGGCCGGGCCGCCGTCCCCGCCGAAGCCCGCCGCTCCGGTCCCCGCGATCGTCGTGACCAGGCCGCTAGCCGCGTCCACTAGGGCCACTCGATTGTTGAACGTGTCGGCTACGTACAGGTTGCCCGCCGCGTCGGCCGTCATTGCCCATGGATAGTAGAAGCAGGTTTCCAGCGCGGGCCGCTCGTGACCGCAAAAACCCAGCGTCCCAGAGCCCGCCACGGTCGTGATCAGACCGCTTGCGGCGTCGACCCGGCGCACCTTGTTCGCGCCCTGGTCCACGACGAAGATGTTGTCATCGGCGTCCACGGCCAGTCCGGTCACTCCCTCGAAGCCGGCCTCGGTCGCCGGGCCGCCGTCACCGCGTGAGGGACCGGTCCCGTTTCCGGCAACCGTGGTGATGATGCCGCTGTCCCGCTCCACGCGGCGGACGCGGCGGTCGGCGCGGTCCGCGATGAGAAGGTCACCCGCTCCCGTGAGCGCCAGTGCCCACGGTGCCGCGAGCACCGCGTGAAGCGCAGGCCCTCCGTCCCCGAACGAGGTGCCTCCCCAACCGTTGCCCGCAACGGTTCCGATGGAGCCGCTCGCGGCTTCGACGCGACGCACCCTGCCGCATCCGTCGGCGATGAAGAGATTACCGTCCGTGTCGACTGCGATCCCCTCCGGAACGATTCTTGCGGCCAGAGCCGGACCGCCATCGCCGTCGCATCCGAGGGATCCGTTCCCGGCCACAGTCGTGATGAAGCCGGCGGCGGAGATGCGCCGGACACGATGGTTGGTCACGTCGGTAACGAACACGTTGTCTGCCGCATCGACCGCCAGCGCGATCGGGTTGGCGAGCTTGGCCTGGATGGCCGGACCACCGTCGCCATCGAACCCCTCTGTGCCGTTGCCAGCTAGGGTCGTGATCCCGCCGGTGGCCATGTCCACGCGGCGGACTCGCTGGTTTCTGGTATCTGCGATAAGCAGGTTGCCCGAAGCGTCCACGGCGACATCATGGGGATAGAACAGGTCCGCATTGGACGCAAGCCCATCCCCGTTGAAACCCCCGTTCCCGGTGCCGGCAACGGTGGAGATGATCCCCGTCGCCGCGTCTACCTTGCGAATCCGATGGTTCTCGACGTCGGCGATGAAGAGGTCACCGCTGAAATTGAGCGCGATCCCAGTGGGGCTGCTCAATGCGGCCCCAATGGCCGGACCGCCGTCACCTCCGAAGCCATAGGACCCTCCAGCGACGGTCGTAATGATGCCGGTCAGAGCGTCCACGCGTCGCACGCGGACGCTTTCGGCGAAGAACAGGTTGCCGTTTATGTCGACGGCCACGTCGGCAGCTTGAAGAATCGTCGCCTCGGTGGCAGGACCGCCGTCACCGCCAAACCCATATCCTCCGTTGCCAGCGGCCATCGTGAGGGTCCCCGCGCGATCGACCTTGAAGATCCAATTGTAGTTGTACGAGCCGATGTAGAGGTTTCCGCCACTATCCAGAGCCACCGATCTCACGGGGCCGAGCCCGAACGCGAGAGCCGGCGCCTGATCGGGCCCGGCTCCGCTCAGCGTCGTGACGAGGTGACCTTGCGCCGTCGTATCGAGGGCAATCCCAAGAAAGATGGCAGCGATCCAAACAAAACAGATTGCATCTCGCTTCATCTTCTCCTTCTTTCAGAGGGCTGGGTCGATCCCCCGGATGCAAAGGCGGCTCGTGCAACCGTCATGGGCGAGGCGATACAGTCAAGATTCCCCGAGGAGTCAGTTTCGCGTACGGTCATTCTCGATCGTCCACGAATGAGTCTCTCGGGCAGAACGTCCAGTGGTTGCCTCTCGTGTCGAGGACGTGACTCATGTTGCTTCATGGCTTCCCTCCCAATCGGCTCTGCTCCGCGGTGCCGTTGAGAGCGGTCATGAGGCTTTCGCTCCGACATTTTGGGGCCTTCCAATACTCCTCGCGGCGTAATATAGCCGAGGAGTCAATTTGAAAGAAACCGGTGCCGGCAATCACCGGCCGAAGAGCGTCGTCTGAAGAAGAGGTTCGTGAGATTGGCCGACGGCGAACGGAAGTGGAGGGTAATTGGCATGGCGATCGACTTCCGTTGGAGGCGCGGTCCCCGGATCGCAATGTAGACCCCCATGCGCCATCACCATTGCGAAACGAGTCGATCGATCTCGTGTTCAGCTATCGGCGAGCCGCACTCCGATGTAAGTTTAGTCGCGTCGTAGGGCTTCCATCGGGTCTATGGTCGCGGCTTTTCTTGCCGGCAAATAGCTTGCCAGGAGGATCGCCGTCGTGAAGAGACCGGCAGCGATTGCGTAGACGTCGAGGCGGCCTTCCGTGCTGTACAGCACGCGTCCAAGCGCCCGGCTGACGCCCACGGACAGCACGAGCCCGACCCCGATGCCGACCACCGCGAGGGCGAGGCCCTGTCCGACCAGAAGCCGCGTGACGTCCTTTTGTGCCGCGCCGAGTGCGACGCGGATGCCGATCTCATGCGTGCGCCGACTGCTGCGGTACGCGACAAGCCCATAGATGCCCAGACACGCGAGAAGCACCGCCGCGACCGCGAACGCGTTCAACAGCTGGCCGAAAAAGCGCTGCTCCCAGCTCGTCATGTACCGCACCTCGCGCATCGTGCGGACCATGAACACGGGAGCACCCGGTGCGAACGCATGAATCGCGTCTCTTACCGCCGTCGTGATGGCGGCCGGATCGTTCTCGGCGCGCACCAAAATCGCCATTTCGCGGAACGGCGTTCTCGAGTACGGAACGAAGACGTTCAGCTCCGATTGCTCCGTCTCTTCTCCGAACTCTTCGTACTGGATTTCGGGAGCGACGCCGACCACGCGCAGCCACTCGATGTCGCCCGAGCGCGTTACCAGCCCGACCTCGCGATCCACCACATGCTGACCCGGCCACAGCCGATCGGCGAGCGGTTCGTTCACGACCGCGACCGGCGGTGCGTCCACACCGAGATCGCTCGGCTGGAACGGGCGACCCCACACGAGAGGAACGTTCAACGTCTCGAAAAACCCAGGCGTGGATCCGATGAGCTGGACACCGATCTCCGAGCCGTCCACGACCGGATCCGCGCGCGTCACGAGCCGTGCGCCGATACCGCCGTCGTCGGCGGGAATCGCCGTCGTGGCCGTCGCGGATCTCACGCCGGGAACCGCCTCGACACGCTTCACGAGGTCTCGAAAGAACGCTGCCTTCTGCTCGTTGGGATCGTAGGCGTCTCCCGGAAGATAGAGCCGCATCGTGAGAAGCGGCCTTTCGTCGAAGCCGGGATCGGCGCTGCTCAACGCGAGAACGCTCTGGTACATGAGCGCCGCTCCAACGAGCAGCGCCAAGCTGAACGCAACCTGTCCGATGATGAGGCCGCTTTGAAGCTCGAGCGAGCGCCTTCCTGCCCCCGGGTCGCGGCCGCTCCCGAGCGCGGCTCCCAGATCGATCCGAGAGACCCGAAGCGCGGGCCACAAGCCGAACGCGACCGCTGTCACGAGCGATACCGCCAGGATGAACGCGACGACGCGCACGTCGAGCCCGATCCTCAGCCAGTAAGGGAGCTTTTCGGGAACGCTCGCCACCACCGCGTCGATCGCCCAAATGGCCAGAAGCGTTCCGAGCAGTCCTCCCAGCGTTCCGAGGACGACCGACTCGACGAGCATCTGCCGAACGAGTCGCGATCGGCCGGCGCCGAGCGCCGAGCGGACCGCGAGCTCGCGCTGTCGTTCCGTGCCGCGCGCGAGAAGGAGGCTCGCCAGGTTCGCGCATCCGATGAGAAGCACGAGAGTCACCGCGACC
>DAISKN010000119.1:0-13012 GCA_036820975.1 Acidobacteriota bacterium
AGGGCATGGTGTGCTTTCCGTCCCAGGTCACGACCATTCGCCGAAACGGGTCGGGGCACTGGAACTCGGAGGCGGCGAGCTGCCGCCACTCCGCCGCCTTCCATCGGTGCTCGACTCCCGCGGGGAAGTAGCACTCGCTCACCGACATCCAGTCGACGCCCATCTCGTTCATCCAGAACGTTTCCATCCGCCCGCTGTCGACGTCCGAGGCGTTCATGTAGGTCCGAACGACGGAGGCGCGGATGCGGCAATCGGGCGCCCCCTTGCCGGCGGCGCGAGCCGCGACCGCGGTCCGCACGGAGTGCAGGAGCACGTTCCAATCCGCTCCCACCCGCTGCCGATGGTAGGTGTCGGGGTCTCCCGCGTCGACGGAGAACATGAGATCGGTGATCCCCGCCTCGACGAGCCGGGTGAAGAGATCGGGGTTGGTGCGGGCGCCTCCGTTGCCGTTGGTGTTCATCATGATGTCGGGAAATCCGAGCTCCGCCGCGAGCGCGACGAACGAAACGATCTCCGGGTGGAGAGAAGGCTCGCCCCGGTAGTTGAGCTTGATGGAGCTCACCCCGATGTCGGCGCACTGCTGCAGGAGACGCCGGTACAGCTTCGGGTCCATGTATCCGCGTTTGTACGTGTGCTCGTCGAAGCCGAGCTTGCGGATGTGCTCGTGGGTCCAGATCTGGCAGAAGCCCTGCGGGTCTTCCTCCGAGCTTCCGCAGCGGAGGTCGCAGACGGCGACGGTCTCGAGGTCGACGTGCACCGGGTGATCGGCGGGATCGAGCTCCGCTCCCCGTCGATCCCACTCGCGGCGATAACTCTCGTAGCGCACGCTGCGGGACGACGGCGCCTGTCCCAGCAACCGGAAGGTGGGATCCTGACTCATCGAAGTTTCATTCTATCCCAGTCCCGAATTCCCACCAGGCATGCGCCTCCCCTTCGGGTCTGGAAGCGAGCACGTGCTCCGCCATCCGGCGGATGCGCTCGGCCTCGGTCGAGAACTCGCGCCCGAACCGATGTCCCTGACCGTCTCCCCAGACGAAGACCCCCGGGTAGTGGGGGTTCTCGGTCGACTTCAGAAAGACCTCGAGCTCCTTCACCGCCACGTTCAAATAGAAGTCGTCCATGTCGCCGCAGTAGACGTGGAGCTTCGAGACGAGCTTGGGCCCCAGGCTCGCCCAGTTCTTCTTCAAGTGGTGGACGAGGTCGAAGTTCTCTCGCCAGTATTCGGCGACCGATCGGTCGATGACACCGGTCCTTTTGTCGAAGAGCGGCTGGAAGTAGCCGTCCGCCCCGAGAGGCCCGAAGACCGCCGACCAGATGTCGAGCTGTTCTCCCGATCGCCCCCGAGTCCCGGAGACGAGCTCGAAGGTGTTCCGCTGCTGAGACGTGAGTCGAACCTCGCCCGTCACGGACCGGGTGTTGGCGATGGGCACCCGCCTCCACTCGTGCTGCTTGTAGAACGCGTTCTCATCCTTATAGATGTCGATCCCCTCGACGTTCACGAAGGTCACGGGGTCGGGGGAGTAGGCGAAAGCGCCTCCATAGAAGTCCGGGTGGAAGATCTGCATCGCGAGCGCCTCCCAGCCTCCCGTCGACCCGCCGGTGAGGACCCGGGCGTAGGGCTTGCCGATGACGCGGAAGCGCCGCTCGATCTCGCGAACGAGCTCGTCCTGGATGGCGTCCCCGTAAGGACCCACGTTCACCGAGTTCACGGAGTAGGAGGTGTCGAAGTAGGGATTGGGATCCTGGATCGTCACCACGATCATCCGGGGGAATCGATCCGCGGTCCACGCCCGGTAGAGGTCCTCGCCTTCTTTCCAGCTCATGGGATCGGCGAGAGAGAAGTGCCCCTGCACGTAGACCACGGGATAGGAGATCGTCTCGCGCTCGTAGTCGCGCGGAAGGAGGACTGTGGCGCCGAGGTAGATCGGCCGGCCCCAGAACTCCGTGAGGAGCTTGCTCTCGAAACGAAACCTCTTGACCCAGGGCGTATCCGGAGGCATCTCGATCGGCGGGATCACCTGATCGGCCTCGATTTCGTGGTCGTAGCCCGCGGACCTTTCCAGACGGAGCTTCCGGGGAACGCTGTGGAGGTTTCCCGGCGATCGCTGCCAGTGCTGCCCTTCCCAGCGATCGTCGTGCATCCAGACGACGTGGCCGTCCTTTCGTCGAAACTCGCTGTAGATATTGATGAAGGCCTGGACGTAATAGTCCTCCGCCGGTATGTCCGCGAGCGAGTCCAGGGGGGACCCGAGGTCGTCGGCATCGATGACGATGGGCTTGCCCGGGGGCACCGCCTCGAAGTCCCTGCCGAAGAACGGGACGCCCATCCGGCCGACCTGGAGGCGCGGCTCTTTCTCGTTCGTGCGCGAGAGAATGACGTAGGCGCGTCCCGTAAGCGGGCCCGCGTGCGCCGACGCCGGATAGGTGATCTGGAATCGCGTCTTGCCGTCTCCCGAAGCCGCGCCCGGAAGCACGGTTGCGAGAGCCAGGAGAAGATGTCTCGTCCAACGCATGACCGGGATTCTAGCCGCATCGGAGGCGTGTTAAAATCCGCGGATCGTGCTCCAGATCCTGTTGCTCGTCCTTCCGCTCTCCGTCCCGCCGTCGGAATGGAACCCGGAGAAAGCGGGACAGAAGCTCGATGAGCGTGCCGCGATCTGGAAGAGCCACCCGAGGACCCACCGGTCGCACGAGACCTCCTGCATCTCCTGCCACACGGGCACTCCGTACCTCCTGGCGCGGCCGACGCTGCGACGGACCCTCGGCGAGAAAGATCTCGCTCCCGCGGAAAGGGCCCTCCTCGAGGGCGTGGCGACGCGCGTGACGAAGTGGAGCGAGGCCGAGCCCTGGTACTCCCATACCGAAGCGAAGATCCGGGAGTCGCGCGGAACCGAGGCGATCCTGAACGCGCTCGTGCTCTCCTATCGCGAGCGCGCCGAGCCGGGCGCGCTGCGAGGAAAGACGGGCTCGCTCCTGCCGACGGCTCTGGCGAACCTCTGGGGCGAACAGCGCGCCGACGGGGGCTTCGACTGGCTGCACTTCGACCTCGCGCCCTGGGAGACGGACGAGAGCGACTTCTTCGGCTCGTGCCTCGCAGCGGTCGCGGCGTCGCGCGCGGAGACGGCCGAGCCGTTCGCGCGTCTCGCGGCGTACCTTCGCTCCCCTCGCCGCAGCCTGAACCTGCACAGCCGCCTCGGTCTGCTGTGGGCGGAGGCGAGCCACCGGGGTCTCGTGGATCCGGACGTGCGGGATTCGCTCCTGAAAGGCGTGCTGGAGGCGCAGAGGGAAGACGGGGGATTCGCTCTCTCCGACCTCGGTCCGTGGAAGCGGAAGACCGGGCGCGCGGATGGCTACGCCACCGGCCTCGCGGTTCACGTGCTTCGCGAGCTCGGCGACCCCGCCGCCCGGTCCGCGGTGGAACACGGCCTGTTCTGGCTCGTATCCCATCAAGACCACTCGGGGGGTTGGACGGCGGAGTCCGTCAACCGGGACCGCTCGAGCGATGAGCCGTTCACAGCCGGATTCATGTCGGATGCGGCGACGGCGTTCGCCGTCCTCGCCCTCTCCCCGCGGTAGCTCATCGGGCGGGCTTGCACGGTCGAAGCCCGCGAGCCTAGATTGATTGTTTGGGGTTTCGGACCGCGGATTCCTCACCCACAGAGAAGCTCCAACAGGGCCAACAGGGCCAAACAAGGCCAAACAAGGAATGACGATGCCCGAACGGAAATACCAGACGATTGTATGCACGGGTTCCCTGGTCCTCGCTCTCGGCGGGAGCCTCGAGGCTCAGGAGAGCGAGCTCGCGACCTTCACCATCCCGCAGGCGGTCGAAGTCGCCCTCAACCTGAACCCCGAGGTGTTGAGCGAGAGGGAGAGAACCACCGAGCTCGGGCAGCTGGTGCGCGAAGCGCGGAGCGAGGCGCTCCCTCAGGTGAGTGCGAACCTGGCGTGGCGGCAGAACCGCGACCCGGGGCTGCGCAACAGTCCATTCTTCGCGCGAATCATCGAGAGCGGAGAGCTCCCCCCCGATGCCCTGTCCGCCTTCTTCTTCGCGAACTACGTCTGGAACTTCGAGGTGTCGCAGCCCATTTACACCTTCGGCCGGGTCTCGAACGCCATGAGGGCGGCGAACGAAGAGCGCACCGGGGTCGGTCTCGACGTCCGCGAAATCGAGAACCGCATCGCCTACGACGTGGTCCGGGCGTGCTACGGCTACCTGCTCGCGAGGCAGAACCTCGAGGTCCTGGAGCACGAGCGGGCGTCGCGTCGGCGCCAGCTCGAACAGGTGGAGGTTCGCTTCGAGCTCGAGGACGCTACCAGGCTGGATCTGCTGCGCGCGCGAGTGGCCCTCGCGAACCTCGCGCCCGAAGTGCTCGCCGCCGACAACCGCCTCCAGGTGGCGATCGCCTCCGTCAACAACACCCTGGGCCGCTCCATCGACGCGCCCATCGAGGTGGTCGCCGAGCTCGAGCTCGAGAAGCCGCACCCGCAGGTGCTGCGGCCGGAAGCGCTCCTCGAGATCGCGAGTCTCAACCGGCCCGAGCTCCGTCGCTACGCCGTCGACCGGAAAGTGCTCGAGGCGCGCGTTGGGGTCACCAGCTCCGAGGTGAAGCCCCAGATCCGGGCGACGGCGTCCTTCGGCGTGAACACCTTCGCCACCTCGAACGTGAGCGATCTCGCTCTCCACACCTGGGCCGCGGGCCTGGTCTTCGACTGGAAATTGTTCGACGGGTTCCGCACCAAGTCGCAGACCGGCGTTCTCCGCTCCCAGATCACCCAGAACCAGTACGACGAGACCACGTTTCGCAACCAGCTCTCCGTGGATCTCAAGGAGGCGAGCGGCACCTGGGTCCGGGCGCTCGAAGCGCTCGAAGTCACGGAGCTCGCGGTCAACGAGGCCCGGGAGGCGGAGCGGGTCTCGGAGGAGTCGTTGAAGTGGGGAGCGGCCACGACTCTCGACGTGCTGCAGTCGACGCTCGCGCTCCGCCAGTCGGAGCTCAATCAAACCACGGTGGCGCACGACGCGCTGGTCGCGCTCGCCGAGATGAAGTTCCTCACGGGGTTCCGGGCGGACGCCCCCCACTCGGTGATCGAAGTTTCGGACCCCGTCGCCGAACAACTTGTTCAGCCCGGCGAGCGGAGCGAGCCGAGCGAAGAGCGAGGCGGGCATAAGGAAGGAAGTAAACCGTGAGTACGTACCCGAGATCGCTTTCCTTCGCGCTGACTTTCGCGGCGAGTCTCCTCGCGGGCTGCTCCGGACCGCCGGAAGAGCTGGCCGCCGACGTTTCTCCCGAAGCTCCTCCGGTCAACGTCTCCGTCCAGAAGGTCGAGCCTTCTACCCTCCGCGACGAGCTCCAGCTCGCCGGACGGCTCGAGCCCTGGGTGGAAGTCAAAGTCTCGACGGAGCTCGGAGGCACCGTCCAGGAGGTGGGGTTCGAGAAAGGGCGACAGATCGCGAAGGGTCAAGTGCTCGCTCGCATCGGGACCGATCTCCTCGAGGCCTCTCTCGCCGAGGCGGAAGCGGCGCTCGTGGCCGCGGACGCCAACTTCAGCAAGACGACGGAGCTCTTCGACCGCCAGGCTGTGCCTCGACAGGAGCTCGTCGCCGCTACGTCCACCTTCAAGCAGGCGGAGGCCCGTGTGGCGCAGGCGAAGCTCCGGGTGGAGAGGTCCATCATCGAATCTCCCGTATCCGGGGTGGCGATCAGCCGTGAGATCGAGATGGGGGAAGTCGTTCCGCCGGGCTCGCTCATCACCGTGATCCACGAGGTCTCGAGGCTCAAGGCGGCGACGGGGCTTCCCGAAGACGACATCTCCTACTTCCGCGTGGGCGGCGAGGCGAATCTCGAGGTCGACGCCTACCCCGGCCGGGAGTTCACCGGTAGAATCCACTTCTTGAGTCCCGCCGCCACCGGGCAGAACCGGACGTTTCCGGCGGAGATCGAGATCGACAACCGGAGCGGAGACCTTCACCCGGGGATGATCGTGCGGGTTTCGCTCACCAGGCGCATCTTCGAGAACGCGGTGGTCGTGCCCCGGGACGCCGTCCTCGAGCGCGACACCGGAAACGTGGTCTTCGTGATGAAGGACGGGCGGGCCGAGCTGCGCAAGGTCGAGACCGGCCCGAGCGAGCGGGGTCGAATCCTTCTCCTCGAGGGAGTCTCCTCCGGCGAGGAGCTCATCGTGAGCGGGCACCGCAACCTGGTCGACGGGCAGAAGGTGCGCGCGGTCGGAGGCGAGGAACGATGAAGATAACCGACTACAGCGTTCACCATCGATTGACGGTTTACGTCGTCGTGGTCCTTATCGCCGTCGCCGGCGTGACCTCCTACGTGTCCCTGCCGCGGGAATCCTTTCCCGAGGTCAAGATCCCGCTCATCTTCGCCTACACCCTCTACCCGGGAACCAGCCCCGAGGACATGGAGACCCTGGTCACGCGGCCGATCGAGACCGAGCTCAAAGGCGTGACCGGAATCAAGGAGATCCGATCGACCAGCGCCGAGGGAATCTCGACCATCGAGGTCGAGTTCAATCCGGAAGTCGATCTCGACACCGCCCTCCAGAAAGTCAGGGAGAAAGTCGATCTCGCGCGACCGGACCTTCCGCCCGATGTCGAGGACCCGCGGGTCCAGGACGTCGACTTTTCCCAGATCCCGATTCTCATCGTGAGCCTCGCGGGCGACGTCGGGGTCATCCGGCTCACGGACATCGCCGAGGACCTGAAGGACGACCTCGAAGCCATTCCCGGCGTGAACCGGGTCCAGGTGATCGGGTCCAAGAAGCGCGAAGTGCAGGTCTACGTCGATCCGCGGCGCCTGAGCTCCTACGAGCTCTCGCTCCAGGACCTGGTCGTCGCCGTGGGCCGCGAGAACCTGAACATCCCCGGGGGGGAGATCGAAGTAGGAAGCTTGAAGTACCTGGTGCGGCTTCCGGCCCAGGTCGTGGATCCGCGGGAGATCGAGGACTTCGTCGTCAAGGTACGGGAGGGCCAGCCGATCTACGTCCGCGACGTGGCGCGGGTCGAGTACGGCTTCGAAGAAGAATCGAGCCTCTCGCGCGTGGACGGAAACGACTCGGTGACGCTGACCGTGGAAAAGCGCACCGGCTCGAACCTCATCGCCGTCGCCGACGCCGTCAAGGCGGAGCTGGAGCGGCAGAAACCTCTCATGCCCGAGGGCACGGTGACGACCATCCTCGGCGACCAGTCGAAGCAGATCCGGGCCATGGTCTCGGAGCTCGAGAACAACATCCTCGCGGGCCTGATTCTCGTGATCGCGGTGCTGATGGCGTTCATGGGCCTCCGCAACTCGGTCTTCGTCGCCACCGCCATTCCGCTCTCGATGCTGATCTCGTTCGTCGCCGTCCAGGCGATGGGCTATACGCTCAACATGATCGTCCTCTTCAGCCTGATCCTGGTTCTGGGGATGCTGGTCGACAACGCCATCGTCATCGTCGAGAACATCTACCGGCACCGCGAGGAGGGAGAGGACGGAATCACCGCCGCCATCCGGGGCACGGACGAGGTCGCGATCCCCGTCATCTCCTCGACCATCACCACCCTCTGCGCCTTCGCCCCCATGTTGATCTGGCCGGGAATCGTCGGGGACTTCATGTCGTACCTCCCCGTCACCCTCATCATCGGCCTCACGGCGTCGCTCATCGTGGCGCTCGTCTTCAACCCCACGTTCTGCGCGTATTTCATGGCCTCCCCCAGGACGCGCGGCGTCGGCTCGCAACGGGAAGGGAAGTTCCTGTCCGCCTACCGCCGGTTCATGACGTATCTCCTCGCGCCCGCGCCCGACGAGGGGACCCGCGCCTGGTTCCTCAGGAACTGGGCCCTCCCCCTCGCCTTCGTGGTATTCGCCTCCGCCGGGGTCGCCATCGCGCTTCTCGCGATGCTTCTCGACAGCCAGAACCCGGCGGTCTTCTCCTTCGTGGGCGCCCTGATGGGCCTCGCGGTGATCGCCTTCGGCCTCCAGGGAGCACTGTGGCTCGTCTGGAGCCTCCTTCGGAGAATCCGGAGATCCTGGCCCGCGTACGTGACCGATCGCCGCTCGGGAACGATCTGGTCGATGGGCGCGCTCCTGGCGGTGACCCTATTCGCCTATGGCATTCTCGGAAAAGGTCTGGAGTTCTTCCCAGAGGTCGAGCCTCAGCAGATCTTCGTCGACGTCGAGGCGCCGAGCGGCGCTACCCTCGAGACTTCGAACGACCTCGTTCGGCGGATCGAGGAGAGTACCCTCGCCACGAAGGACAAGGTCCACGTGGTGGCGAACGTGGGCTCGAAAGGGATGAGCGTCCAGGGCGGGGATTCGTTCGGAGGAGGCGGCGGAGCGACGAACGAGAGCCGGGTCAGCATCGACCTCGAGGACCGCGAGTTCCGCTCTCAGAACTCCCTTCTGACCCTGGCTCAGGTCCGCGAGGCGGTATCCGAGATCGAGGGTGCCGAGATCCAGGTCGACAAGCCCCAGGACGGCCCTCAGGTGGGAAAACCGGTCACCATCCGGGTCTTCGGAGACGACTTCGAGGTGCTCTCGCGCTTGAGCCACGAGATCCAGGACACCATCCGGAGCGTCCCCGGTCTCGTGAACCTGGACGACGACCTCGACCGGGGAAAGCCCGAGCTCCGGCTCCACGTGGACCGGGTGGAGTCGATGCTGGCCGGGCTCTCCACCCAGGACATCGCGGCGACCATCCAGACCGCGGTGCGCGGGACCGACGCCTCCGAGTTCCGTATCGGCGAGGACGAGTACGACATCGTGGTGAGGCTCGCGCCCGAGGCGCGGGGCTCGCTCGACGCCCTCGGGAACCTCACCGTGCCCGACGAGGACGGAATTCCCGTGCCTCTACGGGCTCTGGTGCGGCTCGAGCCGGGGGTCGGTCCCGCGGCGATCCGGCGCGTGGATCTCAAGAGAGTGGTGACGGTCGACGCCGACGTGGTGCGGGCGCAAGGACGCACCGAGGATTCCGTGCGGCAGGACGTTGCCGCCCGGCTGGCGAAGATGGAGTTTCCCGCGGGCTACCGCTGGACGTTCGCGGGATCGAATCAGGAGGAGCGGGAGTCGCAGGCGTTTCTCCAGCGGGCGTTCGTCATCGCCCTTCTCCTCATCACCCTCGTTCTGGTGACTCAGTTCGACTCGGTTCTCATCCCGGCGGCGATCCTGGTATCGGTCGCGCTCTCGCTCATCGGGGTGTTCTGGGGGCTCATCGTCACCGCGACGCCCTTCGGGATCATCATGACCGGAATCGGCGTCATCTCTCTCGCGGGGGTGGTGGTGAACAACGCCATCGTTCTCCTGGACTTCGTGCAGCAGGCGCGTGCCCGCGGAATGGAGAAGACGGCGGCGGTGATCGATTCCGGCGTCATCCGGATGCGGCCGGTGCTGCTCACCGCGGTCACGACGGTGCTCGGGCTCATCCCGCTGACGCTGGGCATCAACCTGGACTTCTTCAAGGGCACGCTCACCATCGGCGGGGATTCCTCGCAGTGGTGGGGTCCGATGGGGGTCGCGGTGATCTTCGGGCTGACCGTCGCCACCGTGCTGACGCTGGTGATCGTGCCCATCACCTACCACAGCCTGGACTCGTTGTCCGGCGCCCTCGAGGTCCTGCCCTCGCGATTTCGCGCGCGAAGGCGGGAGGGAACGCTTCCCGACGGGGCGGAGGTTCAGGCGCGCGTCCGTTCGTCCGACGGCGAGACGCGTGCGGTATAATCTAGCGCTTCGCCCCGGGGAGGGGTGCAAGAGCGGCTTATTTGGCTAGCCCGGAAAGCTAGTGTACCGGCAACGGTACCGTGGGTTCGAATCCCACCCCCTCCGCCAGTCGAAGCGACGAGACAGCGTTGAATGGGAAAGCCATCATGCATCGGGGCCCGGAGGGCTCCTGGTTCTAGCGGACGCGCCGGGGAGGCGCGACTGCGGCGCCCGGAGGGCGCCTGTATTGGGATTTGCGCTGGGGGTGGGGCCCCAGCGCACTAAATTATGTCTCGCGGTTCAGGCCCCGTGCGAGTCGAGCCCACGAACCCCGTCAGACCCGGAAGGGAGCAGCGGTAAGCGGATCCTCGATTGTGCCGCGGGCAGCCTGGACCGCGGGACTCCAGAACGACGACGATGAACTACGAGGTGCTGGCGCTCAAGTATCGGCCCAAGGTCTTCGAGGACCTGGTCGGGCAGGAGACCGTCACCCGCACTTTGACCCACGCGATTCAGCAGAACCGCATCGCCCACGCGTTCCTTTTCTCGGGAGTGCGGGGCGTGGGGAAGACCACGACGGCGCGGATCCTGGCGAAGGCCCTCAACTGCGCGAGCGGCCCCACGGTGCGCCCCTGCGGAGAGTGTCCCGCCTGCCTCGAGATCGCCCGCGGAAGCTCGCTCGACGTTCTCGAGATCGACGGCGCGAGCAACAACGGAGTCGCCGAGGTCCGGGACATCATCGACGGCGCGCGCTACGCGCCCTCGAGGGATCGGTTCAAGATCTACATCATCGACGAAGTGCACATGCTCTCGACGCCCGCGTTCAACGCGCTTCTGAAGACCCTCGAGGAGCCGCCGCCGAGCGTCAAGTTCATCTCCGCCACCACCGAGTACCACAAGATTCCCGACACCATCCTGTCCCGCTGCCAGGAGTTCGAGTTCCGCACCGTCTCTCCCTCCGAGATCGCGCAGCAGCTCCGGCGCATCGTGGAGGCCGAGGGACTCCGTGCTTCCGAGGCCGCGCTCGCGATCCTGGCGAGGACCGCGGAAGGAAGCCTCCGGGACGGGATCTCGGCGCTCGATCAGGTCATCGCCGCAGCCGGAAGCGACATCGGCGAGAACGAGGTCACCGAGATCCTCGGACTGGTCGAGCGCCAGGTGCTGCGGGAGACGGCGCAGGCCATCGTCGCCCGGGACACCGAGGCGATCCTGCGCGTCGTCGACCGTCTCTCGCGGAGCGGCCGCGACCTGCGCTTCTTCACCTCGTCCTTGATGCAGTACCTGAGAGACGTCCTCGTCACCCGGGTGGCGCCGCACGCGTCCGATCTGCTGGACGTGCCCGGCGAGACGGAGGATCTCGAGGCGCTCGCCCGCGAGCTCAGCGAGGAAGATCTCGTGCGGAGTCTCGAGGTGTTGACGCAGGCGGAGGACGGGCTTCGCATGTCTCCCGAGCCGCGGTTCCATCTCGAAATGGCGCTTCTCAAGATCGCCCAGCTCCGCAGGCTCGCGAGCTTCGAGGAGCTCCTGGCCCGC
Organism: Acidobacteriota bacterium; assembly: GCA_036820975.1. Lineage (GTDB taxonomy): Bacteria > Acidobacteriota > Vicinamibacteria > Marinacidobacterales > SMYC01 > DAISKN01. Next base: position 11,226 of record DAISKN010000119.1, read on the forward strand.
TTCGAGCGCCTGGCAGCCGGAAGCGCGCCGCCTTCGCCGCCGACTCCGGGTCCGGCTCCGCCGCCCGTGAAGCGGACGGTGACGGCTCCAACGCCTTCGCCCCCCAAAGCCGAGACGGCTCTAGAGCCCGCCCTCACGCCCTCGAGCGCGGTTCCCGAAGCTCGGGGAACGCTCGTGGAGCAGCTCTGGGACCGGCTCAAGACGGGAAAGCCGATGCTCCATGCGCTCGTATCCCGCCATCACAAGGCCGAGGTCGAGCACGACCGGCTGCGGATCCAGTTTCTCCCCGAGCAGAAGGTGCTCGCGGAGCAGCTCCGGGAGAAGTCCCTCTTCGCTCTCCTGGAGGAGCAGGTCTGGTCGGTGTTCGGAAAGAAAATCGTGGTTTCGGTCGAGGTGGCCGAGAACGGAGCGGAGCGCCCCGCCGAGGCTCCTCCCGCTCCTGCCCGGAGCGAAGGCGGACTCGAGGAGCGCGCGAAGCGGGACCCGCTGGTGAAACGCTTCGTCGATACCTTCCAGGGCGAAGTCGAGGACATAATCTCTTCCGATGGGAGCCGATGAATGAAGCTGAACCAGATGATGAAACAGGCGAAGGCGCTTCAGGACAAGCTGAAGCAGCAGCTCGACGAGATCCGCGTCGAGGCCACCGCCGGGGGCGGCATGGTTACGGTCAAAATGAGCGGCAACAAGACGGTGACCGAGGTCCGGATCGATCCCGAGGTCGTCGACAAGAACGACGTGGAGATGCTGCAGGATCTGATCACCGCCGCGGTCAACGAAGCCTCGCGCAAGGTCGACGAGGCGGCGCAGCGGGAGATCGGGTCGCTGGCGGGCAACCTCCCGGGACTGTTCTGATCTCGTGAAGGACTATCCCGAGCCGGTATCGCGGCTCATCTCCGAGCTCAAGGGGCTTCCGGGAATCGGCGCCAAGTCGGCGCAGCGCATCGCCTTCCACATCCTTCGAACCGGCGCCGAGGACGCGCAGCACCTGGCTCGCGCGATTCTCGACGTCAAGGAGCGCATCGTCACCTGCTCCGCCTGCAACAACGTCACCGACGAGGATCCTTGTCTCTACTGCACGAGCCCCGAGCGGAGCTCGAAAGTGATTTGTGTCGTGGAAGAGCCCCCGAACGTGGTGGCGATCGAGAAGACCCACGAGTTCAAGGGACGCTACCATGTCCTCATGGGAAGCCTCTCCCCCCTCCAGGGGGTCGGCCCCGACAAGCTCAAGATCCAGGGTCTTCTAGAGCGGCTGAGGGGTGGCGAGGTCGAAGAGGTCATCCTGGCGACGAACCCGAACGTGGAGGGGGAGGCGACCGCCATCTACCTCTCGAAGCTCATCAAGCCTCTCGGAGTGCGGGTGACCCGGATCGCCATGGGCATTCCCGTGGGCTCGGAGATCGACTACGCCGACGAGATCACGGTGGGTAAGGCCCTCGAAGGGCGTAGAGAATACTGACGCCGACCCTCGGGAACGGGGCAGAGGAGCTTGCCAAAACCCCCTGTTTCCGCTATACATATTAGGTAAATCAAAACCTCGCTACTCTTCACATCCCTAAAGCGCGCGTAGGTCTCGGACGGAGGAAATCAGAGTCATGGCGACCACTGATGTGGTGATGTATGACGAGGAGTTCAATCAGATCAAAACGATTCTGAGCAAGCTCCGGACCGACGCCAACGCCAAGCTCGTTTTCCTCGTCGACAAGAACGGCCAGCAGATCGCGGCCCACGGCAACATCGACAACCTCGACACCACGTCGCTCGCATCGCTCACCGCCGGCAACGTCGCC